>NZ_JBGCCT010000019.1 GCF_041260665.1 Catenulispora sp. GP43
CACACTGTTGAGTTCTCAAGAAACAGACGCCCGAACCACTCGACCCCGGAACCTTCGTTCCGATCGGCTGCGACCCGGCGTTGTCAGGTCTTGCTTTGTTTTTCTTTTTTCTTGTCTTGCTTCGCTTTAGATCTTAGCAGATCCTCTGCGTTTTCCGCAATTTCAGCCGGTTTTCATCAACCAGTGCTTTATTGCTTTTGCTTCGGGCGGGATTTAATGTCCCGTTCCTCGGCGGTTCCCAGACTGTATCGGACTCTGTGGCCGGCGACCAAATCGGCGCCGTCAGGGTCCTGATGCATCCGAAGACGCCGACACGGCACCTGCGGCGCTTCGCTGATCTTCAAGGAGACGATCAGAGCGTCGCACTTGCCGTGGTGGTTTTGTCGCTTCGAATGGCTACCCGGAGTGATCCCGCGATTGCGTTGATCCTACCTGGTGGGCAACGTCTAGTAACTATACGCGTGGCTGCCGTTCACGTCAAATTCACCATGATCGGCAGCCACAGCGGCAGCTCGAGACCAGGTCAGGCGGGGGTCAGTCCCCGACCTCGACCGAGCCCAGGGTCCGCTTCCCGCGCCGCAGGACCAGCCAGCGGCCGTGCAGCAGGTCCTCCTTCGTGGGTGTCTCGTCCTCGGCCTCGATCTTGCGGTTGTTCACGTACGCGCCGCCCTCGTTGATGGTCCGGCGGCCGGCGCCACGGCTGGCGACCAGGCCGGTGTCGGCGAGCAGCTGCGCGACCGGTACCAGTTCGGTGACCTTTGTGCCGGGCAGTTCGGCCAGGGCCGCGCGCAGCGTGGGCTCGTCGAGCTCGGCCAGGTCGCCCTGGCCGAACAGGGCCTTGGACGCCGCGATCACCTGCGCGGTGGCCTCGGCCCCGTGCACCAGCGTGGTGACCTCCTCAGCGAGCGCCTTCTGGGCCGCGCGCATCTGCGGCTTCTCCGCGGTCAGGCGCTCCAGTTCCTCGATCTCCTCGCGGGACCGGAAGCTGAACACCTTCAGGTAGCTGATCACCATGGCGTCCTCGGAGTTCAGGAAGAACTGGTAGAACGCGTACGGCGTCATCAAGTCCGCGGAGAGCCACACGGTGCCGGACTCGGTCTTGCCGAACTTGGTCCCGTCCGCCTTCAGCAGCAGCGGCGTGGCCAGTGCGTGCACCGAGACGCCCTCGGCCTTGTGGATCAGGTCGACGCCGGCGGTGATGTTGCCCCACTGGTCGCTGCCACCGGTCTGCAGGGTGCAGCCGTACTGCCGGTACAGCTCCAGGTAGTCCAGGCCCTGAAGGATCTGGTAGCTGAACTCCGTGTAGCTGATCCCGGCCTCGGAGTTCAGGCGCGCGCTCACCGCGTCCTTGGACAGCATCTTCCCGACCCGGAAGTGCTTACCGATGTCCCGCAGGAAGTCGATCGCGGTCATCGGGGCGGTCCAGTCCAGGTTGTTCACCACCCGCGCGGCGTTGGCGCCCTCGAAGGAGATGAACCGGGAGACCTGCTCGCGGATCTTCTCGACCCACTCCGCGACGGTCTCCTTGCTGTTCAGCGTGCGCTCGGCGTTCGGCTTGGGGTCGCCGATCAGTCCGGTCGAGCCGCCGACCAGGATCAGCGGGACGTGGCCCGCCTCCTGGATGCGCCGGGCGGCGATCATCTGGACGAGGTTGCCGAAGTGCAGGCTGGGCGCGGTCGGGTCGAAGCCCACATAGAAGGTGACCGGCCCGTCGGCGAACGCTTTACGCAGCGCGTCCTCATCGGTGGACAGGGCCAGCAGCCCGTGCCACTTCAGGTCCTCGACGATGTCGGTCACGGTTATCCCTCGCGGTCATCGCTAGTGGGTGGTCGGTGTCGGACACCAGCCTGCCGTATCGGACGCCGTACGTGCGAACGCGTTCCGGACTCAGGAGGACGTGGCGGAGCGGACCTTGGGCTTATGGGCCTTATAAGCGCTGACCGTCTTGTCCCCCTCGATCCAGAACCGCCAAGGGATTTCCGCAGCGGAGGACACCCCCACCCGCGGACCGGTCGCCACGGTGAAGTCGGCGGACTCCCGCGCCAACACGGTCAACGGACCCCCGTCGCACAAGTCGAGCCCGTTGTCCTCCCGTCCCAGCCCCAACGCCTTAGTGAGCCGTGCCGGGCCGCGCGCGAGGTCCCGATCGGAGGACCCGAGCCGCGCAGCGCGCGCCAGATCAGCTCCCTCGACGATCTCCCCGGCGCGGATGAGAACCGCCGAGCACTCCCCGTCGGGGCTACAGACGAAGTTGATGCAGTAGTGCATGCCGTAGGTGAAGTACACATACAGGAATCCCGGAGGCCCGAACATCACCTCGGTCCGCGCGGTCTTCCCCCTATAGCCGTGGGAAGCGGGATCCAGCGGACCGGCATAAGCCTCGACTTCGGTAATGCGCAGGACACGGCGGCCCTCCGCACTGTCCCGAACCAGCAGACACCCGAGAAGCTCCGGAGCGACGTCCTCAGATGGGCGGGAGAAGAACGAACGCGGCAGGACAGGCATGCGATGAGTCAATCACGCGCCACCCACGGCCTTCAGCGGTAACCGGACCCGTCAGCCACCGGACCCGTCAGCTACCGGTGCACAGCGCGGACAACTCCGCCGAGAGCCCTAAGCCCGTCTCCAGGTACGCCACGAACGTCACGTTGTTAAGCGCTCCCGGTGCACGGTGCTTCCGGATCAGCGCTATAGCGTCCGCCGCCGTATAGCCGCTCCGTATCAGCACCTCGGCGACGACCAGCCCCGACCGGTTCATCCCGGCCCGGCACCGCACCAGCACCCGTCGGCCGGCGGCGTAGTCCATGGCGGCCGAGGCCGCGAACTCGTCGACGGCACGGATCTGCCGCGCGGTCAGCACGTCGTCCGGCACCTCCAGCACATGGTGCTCGATCCCGGAACCCGGCCCGTACCCCTCCCTGAAGTGCAGGCTGTAGACGACGTCGAACTCGTCGGCCACCACAGCCGTCGTCCAGACCCCGTCCCCGTGGATGTACTCGTGGCCGCCCATCCACAGCCGCGGTGCCACCTCCGACCACGGCTCGCGCGGGACGTCGTCCCAGTCGCCGTGATCACCCCCGCGCCCCTTGGTCCGCAAAGCAAACTCCCCCTCCGTGAAAGAAACGCCTCACAGAATGCCGAATGCGTCGCTGGAAGACTACTCTCAGCGACGCATTCGGCGTGAAGTCGTCAGCGCGTCATCGGCGCCCGGCCCACTCCCGCTGCGCCGCGACGTCCGCCACCAGCGCCTCCAGCTGCTCGGCGACCCGCTTGGGCGCGGTCCCGCCGCGGCCGTCGCGCGAGGCCAGCGAGCCCTCGACGCTCAGCACCGTCTTCACGTCCGGGGTCAGCAGCGGCGAGATCTCCGCGAGCTGCTCGTCCGTCAGCTCCTCCAGCGTGATGTCGCGCTGCTCGCAGTAGCGCACCGAGCTGCCGGCCACCTCGTGCGCGACCCGGAACGGCACGCCCTGGCGCACCAGCCACTCGGCGACGTCGGTGGCCAGCGAGAAGCCCTCGGGGGCCAGGGCGGCCATCCGGTCGCCGTGCACCCGCATCGTGGCGATCATCCCGGTGAAGGCCGGCAGCAGCACCTCCAGGGTGTCCACCGAGTCGAACACCGGCTCCTTGTCCTCCTGCAGGTCCCGGTTGTAGGCCAGCGGCAGGGCCTTGAGCGTGGCCAGCAGGCCGGTCAGGTTTCCGATCAGCCGGCCGGACTTGCCGCGCGCCAGCTCGGCGATGTCCGGGTTCTTCTTCTGCGGCATGATCGAGGAGCCGGTGGCGAAGGCGTCGTCCAGGGTCACGAAGGAGAACTCCTTCGTGGTCCACAAGATGATCTCCTCGGCGATCCGGGAGACGTCGATCCCGATCATCGCGGTGACGAACGCGAACTCGGCGAACACGTCGCGCGAGGCTGTGCCGTCGATGGAGTTCGCGGCGCTGGCCGAGAAGCCCAGGTCGGCGGCGACGGCCTCGGGGTCCAGCCCGAGCGTGGAACCGGCCAGCGCGCCGGAGCCGTAGGCCGAGACGTCGGCCCGCTTGTCCCAGTCCCCCAGCCGCTGGGCGTCCCGGGACAGCGCCTGGGCGTGGGCCAGCACATGGTGCGCGAACAGCACCGGCTGCGCGTGCTGCAGGTGGGTGCGGCCGGGCATGGCCACGTCCAGGTGCGCCGAGGCCTGGTCGATCAGCGCCTGCTCCAGATCGGCCACCAGGGCGGCGATCTGCCGCGCGTGGTCGCGCAGGAACATCCGGCCCAGCGTGGCGATCTGGTCGTTGCGCGAGCGGCCGGCCCGCAGCCGGCCGCCGAGTTCGGCGCCGAGCTTCTCGATCAGGCCGCGCTCCAGCGCGGTGTGGCAGTCCTCGTCGGCGACCGTGGGCACGAAGGCCCCGGAGACCACGTCGGCCTCCAGCGCGTCCAGGCCGGCCAGCATCGCGGCCAGGTCCTGCTCGCTGAGCAGCCCGGCGCGGTTCAGGACGCGAGCGTGGGCCCGGGAGCCGGCCAGGTCGTACTGCGCCAGGCGCCAGTCGAAGTGCACCGAGGCCGACAGCGCGGCCAGTGCCTCGGACGGTCCGCCGGAGAAGCGGGAGCCCCAAAGCTGCGACTTGGGTGCCGGGTTGCTCATGTTCCTCGCCGTTTCGAAAGTGGGGTCTGTGAAGTCTGAAAGGAAAGTCAGTTCTCGGCCGCGGACAGCAGCTTCGCGGCCAGCGCCGCGCCGCCGTCGGGCGCGCGGCTGATCAGCAGCACCGTGTCGTCGCCGGCGATGCTGCCCAGGATCTCCGGGATCGGCGCCTTGTCGAAGGCGCTGGCCAGGAACTGCGCCGCGCCCGGGGGCGTGCGCACCACCACCAGGTTCGCCGAGGCCTCAGCGCTGACCAGCAGTTCGCCGAGCAGCCGGTGCAGGCGGTGCTCGAACACCGGCTCGGACTGCGCGGCCACCGGGGTGCGGTCGCCGCCCTCGGCCGGGATCGCGTAGACCAGGTTCCCGGCACCGTCACGCACCCGGACCGCGCCGAGTTCGTCCAGGTCCCGCGACAGCGTGGCCTGGGTGACCGACAGGCCGTCCTCGCCGAGCAGCCGGCCGAGCTCGGCCTGGGAGCGGACGGAGTGCCGCTCCAGCAGCAGGGCGATCCGCTGGTGGCGGGCGGTGCGGGTCTGCGGGACGGTGGCTTCGCTCATGCGGGGGACTCCAACAGGAAAGCAAGCAGGGCCTTCTGCGCGTGGAGCCTGTTCTCCGCCTCGTCCCACACCACGCTCTGCGGGCCGTCGATCACCGAAGCCGCTATCTCATAGCCCCGATACGCCGGAAGGCAGTGAAGGACTATCGCGTCCGGGGCACCGAGCGCCAGCGCGGCCTCGTCGAGGGCATAGGGCTTGAAGATCTCGGCGCGCGCCGCCTTCTCGTCCTCCTGCCCCATCGAGACCCAGGTGTCGGTGACCAGGACGTCGGCTCCGGCGCAGGCCTGGGCCACGTCGGTGGTCACCTGGACCGAGCCGCCGGTGGCCGCGGCGATGCGCTCGGCGTCGGCGACGATGTCCGGGCGCGGCAGGTATTCGGACGGGCCGCTGACGCGCACGTGCATGCCGGCGGTGGCGCCGCCCAGCAGGTAGGAGTTCGCCATGTTGTTGGCGGCGTCGCCCAGGTAGGTCATGGTGAGGCCGGCCAGGTGCCCCTTGTGCTCGAGCACCGTCTGCAGGTCGGCGAGGATCTGGCAGGGGTGGAAGTCGTCGGTCAGGGCGTTGACGACCGGCACCGAGGAGGCCGCGGCCAGCTCCTGGATGCGGGCCTGGCTGAAGGTCCGCCACACGATCGCCGCGACCTGCCGCTCCAGCACCCGGGCGGTGTCGGCGATCTCCTCGCCGCGCCCGAGCTGGCTGTTCCCGGAGTCGATGACCAGCGGGTAGCCGCCGAGCTGGGCGATGCCGACGCTGAAGGAGACCCGGGTGCGGGTGGAGGGCTTGTCGAAGATGACGGCGACCGCCCGCGGCCCGGCCAGCACCTGGTGCTCCAGCGGGGCCTTCTTGAAGGCGCGGGCCAGTTCCAGGACCCGCGCCTGCTCGGCAGGGCTCAGGTCGTCGTCGCGGAGGAAGTGGCGGACCATGGTTCAGGCGTCCTTCGGGGTGGCGGCGTTGGTAGCAGCGTTGGTAGCGGCGGCGTCGAGCAGGGCGGGCAGCGCGCTCAGGAACTCGTCGGCCTGGGCGGTGGTGAGGATCAGCGGCGGGGCCAGGCGGATGGCGTCGGGGGCCGGGGCGTTGATGATGAACCCGGCGTCCAGCGCGGCCTTGGCGACGTCGGCGGAGTACGGCCCGGTCAGCATGATCGCCAGCAGCAGGCCCTCGCCGCGCACTCCGGCGACGGCCGGGTGCTTCAAGGCGTTGATACCGGCGGTCAGGTGCGCGCCGACGGTGCGGACGTTGGCCATGATGTCGTCGCGCTCGATGGCGTGCAGCACGGCCAGGCCGGCGGCGCAGGCGACCGGGTTGCCGGCGTAGGTGGAGCCGTGCTGGCCGGGGCCGAGCAGGGTCGCCGCGGCGCCGAGGCCGACGCAGGCGCCGATCGGCATGCCGCCGCCGAGCCCCTTGGCCAGGGTGACCAGGTCCGGGACCACGCCGGTGCCGCTGTGCCCGAACCACTTGCCGGTGCGGCCGATGCCGGTCTGCACTTCGTCGATGATCAGCAGCGCACCGTGCCTGGCGGTGATCTCCCGGGCCGCCCGCAGGTAGCCGGCGCCGGCCGGGACCACGCCCTTCTCACCCTGGATCGGCTCGACGATGAACGCCGCGGTCTGGTCGTCGATCGCGGCTTCCAGGGCCGCGACGTCGCCGTAGGGCACGAACGTCACCTCGCCCGGCAGCGGCTCGAACGGCTCGCGGATCGCCGCCTTGCCGGTCAGCGCCAGCGCACCCATGGTCCGGCCGTGGAAGGAGCCCTCGGTGGAGACCATCTTGGTGCGGCCGGTACGCCGGGCGGCCTTGAACGCCGCCTCGTTGGCCTCGGCGCCGGAGTTGCAGAAGAACACCCGGGCGTCGGTGTCGTTGGCCTGGCCGAGCAGTTCCACCAGCCGTTCGGCCAGCACGATCTGCGGGGCGGAGGCGAAGAAGTTGGAGATGTGGCCGAGCGTGGTCAGCTGGGTGGTGACGGCCTGCACGATCAGCGGGTGGGCGTGGCCCAGGGCGTTGACCGCGATGCCGGCCAGCAGGTCCAGGTAGCGGCGGCCGTCGGCATCCCAGACGTAGACGCCCTCGCCGCGGACCAGCACCTTCTGCGGGGTGCCGAAGGTGTTCATCAAGGCCTCGCCGTAGCGCTCGGTCCAGGCCTGGCCGTATCCGGGCTCGACGACCGGCAGAGCGTCCTCGCCGAGCTGCTCAGTGTGTCCCTGTTCCGTCCTCACTACGGCGTTCATGCCGGCACCACCATCGTTCCGATCCCCTCGTCGGTGAAGACCTCCAGCAGCAGTGCGTGCGGCACCCGGCCGTCCAGCACGTGGGCGCGCGGCACTCCCCCGCGCACGGCCCGCAGGCACGCCTCCATCTTCGGCACCATCCCGCTGGCCAGCGTCGGCAGAAGTTCGGCCAGCTCGTCGGCGGACAGCCGGCTGATCACCTCGTCGGAGGCCGGCCAGTCCGCGAACAGGCCCTCGACGTCGGTGAGGACCACCAGCTTCTCCGCGCCGAGCCCGACGGCCAGCGCCGCGGCGGCGGTGTCGGCGTTGACGTTGTAGACGCCGGGGCCGTCGGCGGCGCGGGCGATGGAGGACACGACCGGGATGCGGCCGTCGTCCAGCAGGGCGTTGATGGCGCCGGGGTTGACGGCCTCGATGTCGCCGACCCGGCCGATGTCCACGGCGGCGCCGTCGACGACCGCGTGCCGTTTGACGGCCTTGAGCGTGTCGGCGTCCTCGCCGGACATGCCGACGGCGAAGGGGCCGTGCTCGTTGATGATCCCGACGATGTCCCGCTGCACCTGGCCGGTGAGCACCATGCGGACCACGTCCATGGTCTCGTCGGTGGTGACCCGCAGGCCGCCGGCGAAGCGGTGCTCGATGCCCAGGCGGTCGAGCTGGGCGTTGATCTGCGGGCCGCCGCCGTGCACGACCACCGGCCGAAGGCCCGCGTAGCGCAGGAAGACGATGTCCTTGGCGAACGCCGCCTCCAGCTCCTTGTCGATCATGGCGTTGCCGCCGAACTTCACCACGATGGTCTTGCCGTGCAGGGCCGACAGCCACGGCAGGGCCTCGGTGAGGATGCCGGCCTTGGCCAGGGCCTCGTGCTTGCGCGCGTGGGTCGCCTTGGTGCTCTGAACGGTGCTCACGAGGAGTACGCCGAGTTCTCGTGCACATACCCGGGCGTCAGGTCGTTGGTCCACACGGTCGCCGAGGAGGTGCCGGCGGCCAGGTTTACGGTGACCTTCACCTCGCGGCCGGTGAGGTCGACCAGGTCGCGGTCCTCGCCGACACCGCCGTCGCGGCAGACCCAGACGCCGTTGATGGCCACGGAAAGCTGGTCGGCCTCGAAGGTCGCACTAGTGGTACCTACGGCGGACAGCACCCGGCCCCAGTTCGGGTCGTTGCCGTACATCGCGCACTTGAACAGGTTGCTGCGGGTGACCGCCTTGGCGACCTGGACCGCCTCGTCCTCGGTGGCCGCCCGTACTACCTCCACGGCGATGTCCTTGGTTGCGCCCTCGGCATCGCCGACGAGCTGGCGCGCCAAGTCCGCGCACACGGTGGTGACGGCGGCCTGGAACTCGTCCGGGTCCGGGGTGGTCCCGGAGGCCCCGGAGGCCAGCAGCAGGACGGTGTCGTTGGTGGACATGCAGCCATCGGAGTCAACACGGTCGAAGGTGACGTTCGTGGCGGCGCGCAGTACGCCGTCCAGCGTCGCGGCGTCGGCCACCGCGTCGGTGGTGAGTACGACGAGCATGGTGGCCAGGCCCGGAGCCAGCATCCCGGCGCCCTTGGCCATCCCGCCGACGACGTAGCCGCTGCCCCGGGCCTCGGCGGTCTTGGCGACGGTGTCGGTGGTCATGATCGCGGTCGCGGCGTCCGGTCCGCCGTCGGCGGCCAGCGCTCCAGTGGCGGTCTTCAGCCCGGACAGCAGCGCGTCCATCGGCAGCCGGACGCCGATCAGGCCGGTGGAGCACACGGCGACCTCGGCGGCCGAGGCCTCCAGCAGCGCGGCGGCGTCCTCGGCGGTCTTGTGCGTGTCCTGGAACCCGGCCGGGCCGGTGCAGGCGTTCGCGCCGCCGGAGTTCAGGACCACGGCCTTGACCTCGCCGCCCTTGAGCACCTGCTCGGACCACACCACCGGGGCGGCCTTCACGCGGTTGGAGGTGAACACGCCTGCGGCGGCGGTCAGCGGGCCGTCGTTGACGACCAGGGCGAGGTCCGGGTTCCCGGAGGCCTTGATCCCGGCGGCGATCCCCGCGGCCCGGAAGCCCTTCGCGGAGGTGACACTCATTGTTCGGCTCCCACTTCCATGCTGTCTGTGGTGGTCACGGCGCGATCCCGACGGTGCTCAGGCCGGCGCCCTCCGGCAGGCCGAGCGCGAGGTTCGCGCACTGCACGGCACCGCCGGCGGTGCCCTTGGTCAGGTTGTCGATCGCGCCGATGACGACGGCCCGGCCGGACAACTCGTCGAACGCGACCTGGATCTGCACGTTGTTCGATCCCAGGACCGCCGCTGTGGTCGGCAGCTGGCCGGCCGGCAGGACGGTCACGAACGGCTCGTCGTCGTAGGCCTTCTCGTACGCCTGCCGCAGCTGCTCGGCGCCGACGCCCGGCTTCACCTTCGCGGTGCAGGTGGCCAGGATGCCGCGGGGCATCGGTACGAGCACCGGGGTGAAGGACACGGTGACGGCCTGACCTGCGACCGCGCCGAGGTTCTGTGCGATCTCCGGTGTGTGCCGGTGCACGCCGGCGATGTTGTACGCGGCGACGTTGCCCATGATCTCCGAGCCCAGCAGGTTCGGCTTCAAGGACTTGCCGGCGCCGGAGGTGCCGGTGGCCGCGACCACGACCACGTCCGGCTCGACCAGGCCGGCAGCGACGGCCGGGGCCAGGGCCAGCGAGGAGACCGTCGGGAAGCACCCCGGGACGGCGATCCGCTTGGCGCCGGCGAGCGCGGCGCGCGCCCCGGGCAGCTCGGGCAAGCCGTAGGGCCAGGTCCCGGCGTGCGCCGAGCCGTAGTACTTCTCCCACGCCTGCTCGTCGGCGAGCCGGTAGTCGGCGCCGCAGTCGACGATCAGGGTGTCCGGCCCCAGCGCCTCGGCGATGGCCGCGGACTGGCCGTGCGGCAGCGCCAGGAAGACGACGTCGTGCCCGGCCAGCGTCTCGGCCGTGGTGTCGGCGACCACACGGTCGGCCAGCGGCGCCAGGTGCGGCTGGTGCTCGCCCAGTCGCGTCCCGGCGCTCGCCCCCGCGGTGAGCGCGCCGATCTGGAAATCCGGATGTCCCAGGAGGAGCCGCAGCAGCTCCCCGCCCGCGTAGCCGGTCGCCCCGGCCACCGCCGCCGTGTACGTCATGTGCATGAGAATACGGAATACGGAAACTGTATGCAAAGCGCGTCTCGACCCCCGGACAGCGCACCTCCAGCTTTGGCGGCCCGCGTCCGGCGTGCCGCGGGAGTGCGCCGATCGGGGGACGCCCGGCGGATCCGGCCTGCTCCGCAAGGCCCGCGAGAAAGCCTGCGAACAAGCCCGCGAATCAGCGAATTGCCCAGGCCATGTCCGGTCCAATACTGTCCGGTTCCATGTCAGGCACACGGTTCGGCATCCTGGGTCCGCTGCTGGTCGAGGACCCTTCCGGACCGCGTCCGGTCGCGGCCGCGCGGCAGCGCGCGGTGCTGGCCGCGCTGCTGCTCACCGCCCCGCGCACGGTCGCCGCCGCGGAGCTGGCCGAGCAGGTCTGGAACCTGGAACCGCCCGCCGGGGCCGCCGGCACACTGCACAGCTACCTGAGCCGGCTGCGCGCCGCCCTGGGACCGCTCGGAGACCGGGTGCGTACGCACAGCTCCGGGTACACCGTCGAACTGCACGACGGGGAACTGGACGTCGACGTCTTCCGCGACCTGCGCGAGCGCGCGCGAGAAGCGGTGGCCCGCGCCGACCTTCAGAGCGCTACCGCCCTGTACACCCAGGCGCTGGCGTTATGGCGGGGCGCGCCTTTGGCGGACGTGCCGGGCGGGCCCTGGCGCGACGACGCCGTCCGGTACTGGGACGAGCAGGAACTGCTGACCCGCGAGGAGCTGTTCGAGGCCGAGGTCCGACTCGGGCGCGCGGCGGCAGTCATCCCGCAACTACGGGTTCTGGTCGCGGAGAACCCGTTCCGGGAGCGGCCGGCCGCCCTGCTGCTCGGCGCGCTCGCCGCGGACGGCCGCCGCGGCGAGGCGCTGACCGAGTACCAGCGCGTGCGGCGGGTGCTGGTCGACGAGGCGGGCATCGAGCCCGGGGAGCAGCTGAAGGCCGCGTTCCTGGAGATCCTGCGCGAGGACGAGGACCGGCCGGCCACGCCGCGTCTGCTGCCCGCCGACCTCGCCGACTTCACCGGCCGCGAGGACCAGTTGGCCGCCGTCGCCGAGGTCCTCACGGCGCCCGAGCCCGGCGACGCGCCGGCGGTCGTGGTGGTGACCGGCCCCGGCGGGATCGGCAAGACCTCCTTCGCGGTGCGGCTCGGGCAGCGGCTGCGGCCGCGCTTCCCGGACGGCCAGGTGTTCCTGCGCCTGGGCGGACTGCGCGCGCCCCGGCGTCCGGCAGAGTTGGTCGCCGAGGTACTACGGGCGCTGGGCGTCACCGACATCCCCGGCGATGCCGACCGGCGCACCGCGCTGCTGCGCGGCACGCTGGCCGACCGCCGGGTGTTGCTTGTACTGGACGACGCCACCGACCCGGCGCAGATCCGGCGGCTGCTGCCGGCCAGCGCCCCGGCCGCGGTGGTGGTCACCAGCCGGCGGCGGCTGCCGGGGCTGGCCGGGCAGGTGCCGGTGGAGCTGGGACGGCTGCCCGCCGACCAGGCCGCGGCGCTGCTCGGGCGCATCATCGGCGCCGAGCGGGCCGGGGCGGAGCCCGCGGCGCTGGCGCGGCTGGTCGAGGCGTGCGGCGGGCTGCCGATCGCGCTGCGGATCTGCGGCGCGCGGCTGGCGCAGCGGCGGGGACGCAGCATCGCCTCGCTGGTCTCACGGCTCGAGGCGGTCGGGCAGCGGCTGGAGGGGATCGACGCGCTGCAGGGCACGCCGAACCCGAGTCCGAACCCCAACCCGAACCCGAACCCGAACCCGAACCAGACCTCCTACCCGAGCTACAACGACAACGACGACATCGCCGCAGGTGACGCCCAGCGCTCAGCACTGCGCGGCCCGCTGGAGGAGAGCTACCTGGCGCTCAACTACGGCGCCGCCGGCCGCGACGTCGACCTGGCCCGTGCCTTCCGGCTGTTGAGCCTGATCGGCGGCGAGCGTTTCAGCCTGCCGGCCGCCGCGGCGGCGTTGGGCCTGGACGAGTTCGACGCCGACTCCGCCGTGGAGCACCTGGTCCAGGTCTCGCTGCTGGAGGCGGCGGCGCCGGACCGGTTCGCGTTCCATCCGCTGATCCAGGAGCTAGCACGGGAACACGCAGCGGCCACCGACCCTGAGCAGGCGCGCGCCGAGGCGGTGCGGCGCTGGACGTCGTGGTGCCTGGCCGGCGCGGCCGTCGCGGACCGGCTGTTCGACCCGAACCGGCCCAGGCTCGCGTGGGAGGCGTGGATCCCGGATGCCTCCCCCGCGCCGTTCGCCGGTCTTCCCGAGGCCGGCGACTGGTTCGACCGCGAGTCGGCCGGGCTGCTCGAAGCCGCCGCCGCGGCCGCCGCGGCCGGCGACCACGCGACGGCCGCGGCCCTGCCGCTGGTCCTGCTGCACGGCTTCCGGATCCGGGGCCGCGTGGAAGAGCTCGAAGAACCGCTGCGGGCCGCAGTGGAGGCGGCAGTCGAGCTCGGCGAGCCGGAAGTAGCCGGCGTGCAGTTGAACAGCCTGGCCATCGTCTACGGCGCGCTCGGGCGGTTCGATGAGGCGATCGCGACGTTCGCCGAAGCCGTCCCGCACTACGAGTCGGCCGGGCTCGCCGAGCGCGTGGCGCAGGCCCGGATCAACGCCGCGATCACCGTGGCGCAGAGCGGCCGGCCCGCCGAGGCCGCCGAGCGGCTGAAGGACTCCCTGGCCGAGCTCGACGCGCTGCCGGCGACGCCGCTGCTGTCCAGCCTTCAGGTGTCGGTGATGCTCGCGCTGACCGAGGCGCTGCGGGATTCGGGGGATCCGCAGGCGGCCCTGGAGCTGTACCCGCGGCTGCTGGCCGCGGCCGAGGCCGTCGGGGACACCCCGCGCCTGGCCATCGCCTGGGGCAACCTCGGCAAGCTGCACGCGAAGAACGGCCGCGCCGAGGAAGGCGTCCCGTGCATCGACAAGGCGCTGGAGCTGCACCGCTCGATCGGCAACCGGGACGGCGAGGGCTACGCGCTGTGGGCGCTGGGCGAGGCGCGCGCGATTCTGGGGCAGAAGGACCGCGCGCGCTGCGCGTGGTCCGAGGCGCGCGAGATCTTCCTGGCGCTCGGACGGCACGGCTACGCCGCCGATCTCGCGCAGTCGATCGCCGAGCTCGACGAGCCGGCCCCGGCCCCGAGTACGTCCGGCGCATCCGACACGTCCGAGACATCTGTGGCCTGAGCCGGCGCCTGCCACGACACCCCGGTTCGGCCAGCCCCCTCCGACCGGCCGACCCGGTATACGTGCGCAGACCGCGGTCTGCCCGCCGCCCCACGACGGGCAGACCGCGTGCTCAGGCCCCCCTGGTCCCAGCGGCCCCCGATGCGGATCCGTTGGAACCCTCCCCTACCAGGTCCCGTTGTGTTCCCTGGTTGTCACCAATTCTGGGCGGGCACGCTTGCGTTTGGCTTGCGCGGCGAGTGCGCCGTGCAAGAACGCGGTGACGAAGGGGATTGCGCCATGATCATCAGGGTGTGGCGGGGCTGGACCACGCCGGGGAACGCCGACGCCTACGAGGCACTGCTGCGCGAGGAGATCACCGGCGAGTCGGTCGACGGCGAGCAGACGCCGGGGATGCTCGGGATCGACGTCATGCGGCACGACCCGGACCCGACCGACACCGGAACACCGTCCGAGGTCGAGTTCAGCACCATCATGTACTTCTTCGACTGGGACTCCGTCCGCGCCTTCGCCGGCCAGGAAACGTACGCCGCGGTCGTCCCCGAAGCCGACCGCGCCCTGCTGACCCGATGGGACACGCAGTCACGGCACTATGACCTGCTGTCGCGCAACGGGCAGTGGAAAACCCTTGCGGAGGGCTGATCCCGGCGCAAGGATCATGACGTATGACCCAACCCGCTGAACCCGACAAGGCCCTCGCGCCAGGCGTCCTGCCGCCGGACACCATCGACCTGGACGGCTTCCACCTGCGCCGTCCCACCGCCGAGGACACCGAGGCCCTGCACGAGGCCGTGAAGGCCAGCTTCGCCGAACTGCACCCGTGGATGCCCTGGTGCACCGAGCCGGTGGAGATCGAGGCGCAGCGCGGGTTCATCGAACGCTCCGAGACCAGCTGGAGCACACAGACCGCGTTCAACTGGCTGATCGTGGACGCCGGCGGCCACCTGATCGGGACCATCGGCCTGATGGACCGGATCGGCCCCGGCGGCCTGGAGATCGGCTACTGGCTGCGCAGCGACGCCACCGGCCGCGGCGTGATGACCCGCGCCACCGCCCGCGTCACCGACATCGCCCTGGCCCTGCCGGGCGTGGAGCGCGTGGAGATCCACTGCGACGCCGCGAACGTCCGCAGCGCCGCGGTCCCCCGCCGCCTGGGCTACCGCCTGGACCGCGAGGCCCACACGGAGCCGACCGCCCCCGGCGAGTCGGGACTGAACCAGTACTGGATCACGCCCTGAAGCAGCCCGGGGACGAGGCGGCGCACGCGGCGATGGCGGACGCCACCGACGCGGCGGACGGGCCCGTCGTGTACCTGCTGGCCGGGCTGACCGGCTCCGGGAAGACGACGTACGCACGGCGCCTGGAAGCCGAAGGCGCCCTGCGGCTGTCGGTCGACGAAGAGGTCTTCGCCCGCCACGGCCGCCACGGCATCGACTACCCGGAGCAGGAGTACCCGCAGCGCGAGGCACCGGTGCTCCGGGACATCGAGCGCCGCCTGGCCGAAGCGGTCCGGGCGGGCCGCTCGGTCGTGCTGGACTACGGCCTGTGGCTGCGCACGGAGCGCGACGCGTACAAGAAGCTGGTCCAGGACGCCGGCGGCCGCTGGCGCCTGATCTACCTGAAGGTGGAACGGGCCGAACTGCTGCGCCGCCTGACCGAGCGCAACGCCCGCGAGGACGCCAACGCACTGACGGTGACCCCTGCGATGCTCGACGCTTTCTTCGCCCGGTTCGAGGAGCCGGTTGGCGAGGGCGAGCAGAGGCTCTAGCATCTGTCCGAGCACCACGGCGACGGCAGCCCGAACGGCGTGGTGTGGCTGCCGGTCGCCGACGTCGTCGCCCTGCACGCCGAGCTCGGCTCCCATAAGGACGCGCCGATCCGCCCCGGGATCGCCATGGACGCCCCCGGCGGGCCGACGCTGTCCGTCATCGACCCGTACGGCAACATCCTGCGATTCGCGCAGCCCGGCTAGGCCGGGTCCCCCGCGGCCCGCGAGAGCCGCGTGAACGACATCCGCCAGTTGTGCACCCACGTCTGGCCGCCGTCGAAGGAGAACGCCTGCTCCCACTGCGCGCTGTCGGCGTCGAACACGTCCCAGTCGAAGCGCACCTCGATCGGCTTGCCGGCCACCGCGTCAGTGCCGTGGAACACCCCGTGCGTGCCCGTCCATCGTCCGACGACCGGCGGGTCGAGGTGGCCGGGGGCCGCGGTGGAGGTCCAATAGATGCTCCACTGGCCGGCCTCGGGGTCGAACAGGCGCAGCGACATGCCCTGGAAGCTGCTGCCGTCGGGCATCTTGTCGATGGTCAGGTTGTCGACGTTGCCCAGGACGCCGAGGGTCTGGCGCATCCACTGCACGCCGTCGAACTCCACCCACTCGGTGCACTCCGGGTCGGCCATGGCGGCGAGCTTGCGGTGGTGGACGTTCCAGGTGCCGGCCAGGAAGTCGAAGTCGTGGCGGCCGTCGTCGATCAGGTTCTCGCTCGTGGTCATGACTCCACGATGGACCCCCTCCCCTGACATCTCTTGTCAGTGATCTGCCGGAACTTTCGAAGGATCGAGGCATCGAAGGATCTTGCGCTCGGCCCACGCCGCATCCTATCTTCTCGATGTATCGAACCGATACATCGAGAAGATACAAAGGAGCCTGTGCGATGCGACGGACGAACTACGACACGGAGCAGTACCAGGACTACGCACGCGGCCGCGCCCTCACCGAGGAGCAGATGCGAACGTGGATCGAGGCCTTCAGCGCCCTGCTGCCCAAGGGACGCCCGCTGGCCGGACTGGACGTCGGCTCCGGGACCGGCCGGTTCACCCCGGCGCTGGCCGGCGCCTTCGGACCGGTGACCGGGATCGAGCCGTCCGTGCGCATGCGCGAAGTGGCGCAGTCACAGTCCCAGCACCCTGACGTCCGCTACCTGGCCGGCTCCGCCGAGGACATCCCGGTGCCCACCGACAGTGCCGACTACGCCGTCCTGCTGCTGTGCTGGCACCACGTCCAGGACAAGCCGAAGGCGGCACGCGAACTAGCCCGGGTCGTGCGACCCGGCGGACGGCTGATCATCCGCTCCGGCTACGGCGACCAGATGCCCTGGATCTGGTGGCTGGAGCATTTCCCGAACGGCTTCGAGAAGGACGCTGTGCTGTTCCCGCCGCTGCACGAGGTCATCGAGACCTTCACCAGCTCCGGCTGGCGCGTGCGCACCTTCGGCCCGGTCACCGAACCGTCCCCGGGCACCTACCGAGAGATGCTCGAGCGGCTGCGGCTGCGCACCCACACGATCTTCGGCCACTTCACCCCCGAGGAGACCGCGACCGGCTTCGAGGCCCTGGAGCGGGCCGTCGCGGCCGACCCGGACGCGCCCGCGCCGGCCGAACCCGCGACGCTGCTGAGCTTCGAACGACGCTGAGGCTCGACCAACGACGAGCCACGAGAAGGAGGCCGGGTCCCGCGCGCATGCGCGGAACCCGGCCTCCTATTCCGATCTCAAACCCCTACGATCCCTAGGCCCCTGAGCCCATGAGCCCCTAAGGCCCTAAGACCGCAGCACCGCCCCGGTCCGCGTCCCGGCCAGCGCCACCGCGCTGTCCCGGGCCGCACTGGCCTCCTCAGCGGTCAGCGTCCGGTCCGCCGCGCGGAAGCGCAGCGCGAAGGCCAGCGACTTGCGCCCCTCGCCGATCCGCTCGCCGGTGTAGACGTCGAACAGCCGCACCGACTCCAGCAGCGTGCCCGCGCCCTCGCGCAACGCCGCCTCGACCTCGTGCTCGGCCACCGCGGCATCCACGACCAGCGCGACGTCCTGGGTGGCGACCGGCATCGCGGAGATGCTCGGGGCCTGCGTCAGGACCTCCTCGGCCGGGATCATCCGGTCCAGCTCCAGCTCCATCGCCGCGGTGCGCGGCGGCAGGCCCAGCTCCGCCACCACCCGCGGGTGCAGCTCGCCGGCGTGGCCGACCAGGCGGCCGTTGACCGCCAGCCGGGCGCAGCGGCCCGGGTGCCAGGGCTCGTGCTGGTCCTGGGTGACCTCCAGCTCGACCCGGCACGCGTCGGCGATGATCCGCGCGGCCTGGACCGCGTCCTGCCAGCCGGCCGGACGCCCGGCGCCCCACCAGCCCGCGGGCTCGCGAAGGCCGGAGAGCACCACCGCGACGCGGCGCGGCTGCACCGGCAGCGCGGCGTCCAGCGAAGCCAGCTCGGCATCGGTCGGACGGCGCTCGACCGTCAGGCGCGGCGCCATCGCGGCGGCGTCCTTGCGCGGCCGGAACACCAGGCCCTGCTCGAACAGCGCCAGGTCCGCCGAGCCCCGGCCGACGTTGCGCCGCAGCGCCGCCAGCAGCCCCGGCAGCAGCGTCGTGCGCATCGACGGCTGCTCCTCGGAGATCGGGTTCGCCAGCACCACGGTGTTGCGGCGCGGGTCGTTCTCCGGCAGCCCGAGCGCGTCCAGGTCAGCCTGCCCGATGAACGGGTAGGCGATGACCTCGGAGTAGCCGGCCGAGGCCAGCGCCGTGCCGACCCGGCGGCGGATCCGCTGCTCGTGCGTGTAGCCGGTGCCGGCGGCGGCCTTGGGCAGCGTGGAGGGCAGCCGGTCGAAGCCCTCCAGCCGGATCACCTCCTCGGCCAGATCGCTCGGGTCGCGCAGGTCTGGGCGCCAGCTCGGCGGGGTGACCACCAGGTCGGCGTCGCCGGAGGGCGTGAGGTCACAGCCGACCTCGACAAGCCGGCGCTCGACCTCCTGCCGGGTGTAGTCGACCCCGGCCACCCGGCCCGGGTACGTCCAAGCGATGGTGATCGCCGCCGGCCGGACCACCTGTCCGACCACGGTGACCCCGCCTTCGAGCGCGGTGCCGCCGGCCAGCTCGACCAGCAGGTCCACCACGCGCTGCGCCGCGGCGGCGGCCGTACCGGGGTCCGTGCCGCGCTCGAAGCGCTTGGAGGCCTCGGAGAACAGCTTGTGCCGCCGCGCGGTCTTGGCGACCGAGGTGGCCTCGAAGTGTGCCGCCTCGACGACGACCTCGGTGGAACCGTCGTGGATCTCGGTGGAGGCCCCGCCCATGACGCCGGCCAGGCCGATCGGCCCGGAGTCGTCGACGATCAGCAGGTCCGTGGCCTCCAGCTGCCGCTTGACCCCGTCCAGGGTCTCCAGCACCTCGCCGGCGGCCGCACGCCGCACCACGATCGGCCCGGACAGCCGGGAGCGGTCGTAGGCGTGGATCGGCTGACCCAGCTCCAGCATCACGTAGTTGGTGATGTCGACGATCAGCGAGATCGGCCGCATCCCCGACATCTGCAGCCGGCGCTGCATCCACAACGGCGAGGGCGCCTGCGGGTCGATGCCGGTCACGGTCCGCGCCACGAACACGTCGCAGCCGGCCGGGTCCTCGACCACGACCGGGTGGCCGTTCGCGCCGGGCTCCGGCACGGCCAGGGCCGCCGGGTCCTGGAACGGCACGTCGAACCCGGTCGCCGCCTCCCGTGCGATCCCGCGCAGGGACAGCGTGTAGCCGCGGTCCGGGGTGACCTCGAACTCGATGACCTCGTCGTCCAGGCCCAGGTAGGCGATCGCGTCCGCGCCGACCGGGGAGTCGGCCGACAGCACGATGATGCCGTCGGCCGCCTTTGAATCAAGCACAGCATCGCCCATGCCCAGCTCGCGCGCCGAGCAGATCATGCCGTTGGAGTCCCGGCTGTAGGTCTTGCGCGCGGCGATGCGGAAGTCGCCGGGCAGCACCGCGCCGGGCAGCGCCACCACCACGTGGTCGCCGACCGCGAAGTTGCGGGCGCCGCAGACGATCAGCTGCGGGTCGGCGGCCGAACCGGGGCCCTCGGCGTCCGCCGTGACCACGACCTGGCAGTGCCGGATCGGCTTCTTGAACCCGGTCAGCTCCTCGATCGCCGCGACCCGGCCCACGACCAGCGGCCCGGTCAGGCCCTCGCCGACGCGCTCGATGGTCTCCAGCTTGCCGCCGCCGGTCTGGGTCAGCTTGTCCGCGACCGCGAAGGCTGTGGTCCCGTCCGGCAGTGCGACGTAGTCCTGCAGCCAGGAGTAGGGGACGTGCATCAGATCTCCATCCCGAACGGGAGCGTGAAGCGCACGTCTCCCTCGATCATGTCCCGCATGTCCTGGACGTTGTTCAGGAACATCAGGCTCCGCTCAAGACCCATCCCGAAGGCGAACCCGCTGTAGCGCTCGGGGTCCACGCCGCACGCGATCAGCACGCGCGGGTTGACCATGCCGCAGCCGCCCCACTCGATCCAGCCCTCCGAGCCGCAGGTGCGGCAGGGGTTGTCCGGGTCGCCCACCGAGGCGCCCTTGCACACGAAGCACTGCAGGTCCACCTCGGCCGAGGGCTCGGTGAACGGGAAGAAGTGCGGACGCAGCCGGGTCACGACACCGTCGCCGAACATCGCGGTTGCCCAGTGGTCCAGCGTGCCCTTCAGGTCGCCCATCGTCAGGCCCTCGTCAACAGCCAGACCCTCGATCTGGCTGAACACGGGGGTGTGCGTGGCGTCGAGCTCGTCGGTGCGGTAGGTGCGGCCGGGGGAGACGGCGTACACCGGCGCGCCCTGCTCCAGCAGCGTGCGGGCCTGAACCGGCGAGGTGTGGGTACGCAGCACCAGCCCGCTGGTCGCACCCTCTTCCTTGCCCGCGACGAAGAACGTGTCCTGCAGGTCGCGCACCGGGTGGTCCGGCGGGAAGTTCAGCGCGTCGAAGTTGTACCACTCGGCCTCGACCTCGGGGCCGTCCACCACCTGGTAGCCCATGGCCACGAAGATGTCCGCGATCCGCTCCTGGATCGTGGTCAGCGGGTGGCGGGCGCCGCGCGGGGCGCGGTCCCACGGCAGCGTGACGTCCACGGCCTCCTCGACCAGGACCCGCTCGTCGCGCTCGGCCTCCAGCTGCTGCTGCCGCTGGGCCAGCGCGTTCTTCACCGCGCCGCGGGCCTCGCCGATGCGCTTGCCGGCCTCGGCGCGGGCGGCCGGCGGCAGCGCGCCGATCTCCCGGTTGGCCAGCGCCAGCGGGGCGCGGTCGCCGGTCACGGCGATCTTCACCTGGTGCAGTTCGTCCAGCGAGCCCGCGGCGGCGATCGCGGCCAGCGCGTCGGCCCGGTGGCGGGCGACCTCGTCGGGCTTCACCGCCTCGACTTCCACCGGGTCGTACGACTTGTTCGGTGCCGACATGTTGTTGTTGTCTCCATGGATTAATGGCCCCGCGAGGTCAGCGGGGGTACCCGCCGAGTCTAGAGGGGTCACGGAACAAACACGGATTCCGCCCGGGCTGTGACACAGCAGCGAGCGCGGGAAAGCCCGCACGCCGGGGCTCCCGCCGAGGAAGCCCTACGCGACGGGCAACGTAAATCGGAACCGCGCGCCGCCCTCGGCGCCGTTCCCGGCGGACACCACGCCACCGTGGGCCTCGACCAGGCCCTTCACGATGGACAGGCCAAGGCCGGTCCCGCCCCTGCGGCCACCCCGCCAAAACCGGGTGAAGACGCGGTTGAGCTGGTCCACCGGGATCCCGGGACCTTGATCGCTCACCGCAACCGCCACGCTCGACACACCTTCAATGTGGAGACTGTCAGGACGGGGCCGGTCGTCCTCGGCCCTAGCTTCGATTGTGACAGTTCCCCCGCCGTGCCGCACAGCGTTTTCCAAAAGATTAGCCAGTACTTGACGCAGTTTGTCCGGGTCGGCGGCCACGGCCGGCAGCCCGCGCGGGATCCGGATCCGGAACGTCTCCTCCGGCACCCCCTGCGCCACGCAGGCGCGCACCTGGTCAGTGATCAGAGCGCGCAGGTCCACCGGGACCCGGTGCAGCTCCATCCGGCCCGAGTCCAGGCGCGCCACGTCCAGCAGCTCGGCGATCAGCCGCACCACGCGGTCGGCGTCGGCGTCGACGGTCTGCAGCATCATCCGCTTCTGGTCGTCGGTGAAGCGGTCCCAGCGTGCCAGAAGCGTCGCGGTGAAGCCCTTCACGCTGGTCAGCGGGGAGCGCAGCTCGTGCGCGACGGTCGCGATCAGATCGGACTGCCGGCGCTCGCGGCGGCGCCGGGCCTGGGTGCCGCGCAACGAGACGACCAGGCCGGTGACCGGCGTCGAGCGGCCGTCGCGGCGCTGGTAGCGCGCGGTGACGAGCAGTTCGGTGCCGGCCTCGGGGTCGGTCTGCTTGGGGTCGGTCTGCCCATGGTCGATCTGCCCAGGGTCGTCCTGCTCGGAGCCGTCCCGCTCGACGCCCTCGGGCAGGAACAGCTGAGCCTCGGGATGCCCGGTCCTTATGCTCAAGCCGCCATAAGGATCGGTCAGGCGCCACCAGTCGCGGCCGTCGACCGTGCGAAGCGGTAACACCTCGTCGAAGGGACGTCCCAGGGCACGGTCGGCCGGGATCCCGGTGAGCTTCTCGGCGGCCCGGTTGAAGACCCGGACCACGCCCTCGGCGTCGGCGGCGACGAACCCGTCGGGCAGGTCGTCGGGCACCAGCAGGCCGTCGAGCGCGCCGGCGAACAACTGCATGCCGGCCCGTGTCCCGCGTGCCCCGACCGAAACGGTCACCTGAGGAGTCCTCCTGCCTGCCCACTCGTCGCGCTGTGCGCCTTCGGCGTCACCTTCCGTAGATCCGCCAGACCCATCGTTCCGCTCCGCCGGATCACCGACCACGGTGGCGAACCATTCGCCACCCTGAACGCCTCCGGACTCGGAGCGGACTCGCGCAGGACGCGCCTCAGCGTTGCGCCCGGGCAGAGGAATATAAGCACACTGCTGCCGCCGTCGCCAGGTTGAGGCTCTCGGCGCGTCCGTGGATCGGCACCCGGACCGCCTCGTCGGCCAGCCCCAGCAGAGCCTCGGGCAGTCCCCAGGCCTCGTTGCCGAACATCCAGCACGTGGGCTGGGCCAGCCGGCCGGCGTCGAGCTCGTCGTCGAGGTCGGCCGCGCCGGTGCCGTCGGCGGCCAGGATCCGCAAGCCCGCGGCGCGCAGGGCTTCCACGGCCTGGCCCGCGCTGACCCCCACGGCCACCGGCACGTGGAACAGGCTGCCGGCCGAGGCCCGCACCGCCTTGGGGTTGTAGACGTCGACCGACTCGGAGGTCACGATCACCAGGTCCGCGCCGGCGGCGTCGGCGCAGCGGACCACGGTGCCGGCGTTGCCCGGGTCGCGCACGTGCGCCAGCAGCGCGACCAGCTTCGGCGACCGCTCGGCCAGGAAGGACTCCAGCGGGACGTTGAGGAACCGGCACACGCCGATCAGGCCCTGCGGCGTCACCGTCTCGCTGAGCGACTCCACCAGGTCCGGAGTCCCGATGGTGATCTTCGCCCCCTGCTTGCGGGCCGCGGCGACGATCTCGCCGTACCGGTCGGCGGCCTCCCGGGTGGCGAACAGCTCGACGAGCACGCCGTCGAGCTCTGCGGCCTCGCGCACCGCCTGCGGCCCCTCGGCCAGGAACAGCTCCTGCTTGGCCCGGAACGACCGCGAGACGAGCCGCCGGGCCGCCACCGCGCGGGGTGCGCGCGGGTTGGACAGCTCAGGACTCGCCTCGCTCATGCTCGCTCACCGTTGCCTGTTCTGGCGAAGTGGGGCTGGTTCTCGCCAGGACTTACGCGGCGGTCTTCGGCGCGTTCACGTCCGAGGGCAGCGCCTTCTTGGCGACCTCGACGAGCGCGCGGAACGCCTCGGTGTCGTTGACGGCCAGCTCGGCCAGCATCTTGCGGTCGACCTCGACGTTCGCCAGGTGCAGGCCCTGGATGAAGCGGTTGTAGGTCATCCCCTCGGCGCGGACCGCGGCGTTGATGCGCTGGATCCACAGCCGGCGGAAGTCGCCCTTGCGGTCCTTGCGGTCCCGGTAGGCGTAGACGAGGGAGTGGGTGACCTGCTCCTTCGCCTTGCGGTACAGGCGCGAGCGCTGGCCGCGGTAACCGCTGGCCTGCTCGAGGACGACCCGGCGCTTCTTCTGGGCGTTCACTGCCCGCTTGACGCGTGCCATTGTTCTATCTCCTGCTCAGTAACTAGGTCGGGGGGCGATGCGCCGCGGGCCTCAGCGGCCGAGCAGCCGCTTGATGCGCTTGACGTCGGACTTGGCGACCTCGACCTCGCCGGTGTGGCTGCGGGTGTACTCCGAGGACTTGCGCTCGAAGTTGTGGCGCATGCCGGCCTGGCCGCGCATGATCTTGCCCGAGCCGGTCACCTTGAAACGCTTCTTGGAACCGCTGTGGGTCTTCTGCTTCGGCATGACGCCGTTTCTCCTTCACATAGGGCGGATCCGTGGGGACATCCCACACGGATCCGCTCTCGCTCTCGCCCCGGGGCGGCCGCCCCGCGACTAGTGCGGGGGGCCGAGGTCTCGGGGCCGGTCCGGCCTGACCGTGGTCAGGACTGCTCTTCACCGGCCTGGTCCGCGCCACTGGCGGCGCCGACCACGGCCTCGGTCTGCTCGACCGACTCGATCGCCTCGGCGGTCTCGATCTCGGTCTCGGTGTCGGCCTCGGCCGCGACGGCCTCGGTCTCGCCGACCGCGCCGCCGGCCTTGCGCTGCTCCTTGGCCGCGCGGGCCTCGGCCATCGCCTCGGTCTTCTTCTTGTGCGGGCCGAGGACCATGATCATGTTTCGGCCGTCCTGCTTCGGCGCGAACTCCACGAAGCCGAGCTCGGCCACGTCCTCGGCGAGCTTGCTCAGCAGCCGCCGGCCGAGTTCGGGCCGGGACTGCTCGCGGCCGCGGAACATGATGGTGATCTTGACCTTGTCCCCGGCCTTCAGGAACCGCACCACGTGACCCTTCTTGGTCTCGTAGTCGTGCGGGTCGATCTTCGGGCGGAGCTTCATCTCCTTGATGACCGTGTGCGCCTGGTTCTTGCGCGCCTCACGGGCCTTCAGGGCGGACTCGTACTTGTACTTGCCGTAGTCCATGACCTTGACGACCGGCGGGCGCGCGGTCGCCGCGACCTCGACCAGGTCGAGGTCCTGCTCCTGAGCCAGCCGGAGCGCGTCCTGGATCGACACGATGCCGACCTGCTCACCGTTGGGGCCGACCAGCCGCACTTCGGGAACGCGGATCCGGTCGTTGATACGGGGCTCAGTGCTGATGGGGCCTCCTACGTTTTGGGCTCAATGCCCGGGTCTGTATCGGTGCGCGACCCCTGCGCGAAAAACGCAAAAGCCCCGCACGACATGCATGCGAGGCTCCACCACACCGGAACTGACCGACACCGGGGACATGTCGAGGCGACAAATAACGCCGCCCGCACACCCCTGGCGTGAGGCTGTTTGACCGGAACCCGTCCGCCCGGAGGCGAACCAGGTGGGAGATGGAATCTCCGCTTGCGGATCGTGGCACGCGCGAGCATGCCCGATCGGTCGTGACACCGATACTAGCAGCTTCCGGAGGAAGGCCGTGACCACAGGGCCACCACCCCCACCGTGCGAAGCTTGACCCGCACACAGAAGATCCATGGCAAGGAGCCGCAGTGACCGACAACACCCCCGAGGACGCGGGCATTCCCGCCGAGCAGCGCGACCTGGCCGACGTGCCGGCGGTCGAGGTGATCGGGACAGTGACGGTGCACCTGATGAGCGCCGCGGCGGTGAAGCTGGGCCTGGCCGAGAACGGCGAGGCCGACCTGGACCTGGACGAGGCGCGCAAGCTGATCACCGCGCTGGCCGGCCTGATCACCGCGGCCGCCCCCGAGATCGGCTCGCAGCACGCCGCGCCGCTGCGGGACGGGTTGCGGACGCTGCAGCTGGCGTTCCGGGAGGCCTCGCCGTATCCGGACGAGCCGGGGCAGGGCCCCGGTGAGAAGTTCACCGGAGCGGTCTACCCGCGCGCTTAGGGCTGGCGTACGGCGACCGGCGGCCTCAGCGGGCCTGCCTGCGGGCTTAGCGCTGGGCGGCCGGGATCAGCCGGCTTGGCCGACGGAGTCGGCGGTGTCGGTCGTGCCGTCGGTTTCGGTCTTGCCGTTGGTGGCTGTGGCGTCGGCGTCAGTGGCGTCGGCCTCAGCGGCGGCACCGGTGGTGGTGCCGTTCTCCACGTTGTCGGTCGTCTCGGCAGGCTCGGCGTTCTCGGCTGCCTTCTCGGCCTCCGCCTTCTCCAACACTGCCGCGAACGCCCTCACAGCGGCAGGCTCGACCTCCAGGAACGAGGGCCGCGCGAGGTCCACAAGCACGACCTCCGCACCCTCGGCCTTGGCCGCCGCGCACGCCCTCGGGAAGGCCACCGGCATCGGCCGGGCCTCAGGGTTCCACTCGGCCAGCGCCCGCACCGAAGTGAACACCGGCAGCGCCCGCGTCCCGTCCGGCGCGAGCAGCGTCACCAGTGCCATGTCGCTGTTCTTGTCCCGGCGCAGGTTCCGGCCCTGCTCGTCCGGCACCTCCTCCGCCTCGCCGAGCACCGCCACGATCGGCGCCAGGACGCGCGCGTTGAGCAGGTAGCCGTAAGCGTGCTCGATGGCCGCTTCGCCCCGGCCGTGTGCCTCCAGGACGGCCAGCAGCGCCGGGTCCGCACCCCCGTCGTCGTTCGGGAAGGTGGAAGGGGCCAGCGTGCGTCCTGCGAAGTCGGTCATGGGCTCGACTTTAGTAGCCGTCCACGATCGCGACGGCACGGCCGGTCCAGCCGCAGCCGCCGGTCCTGCCACGGCGACCGGGGGCTGCGGCTGGAACGGATTCGGCTCCGGACCCGGCCCCGGTCCCACGTCCGACCCCAGGCCTGCCCCCGCCCCCAGCGGCATCGACATCCCCGGCATCGGCATCCCCGTCGACACCGGCCCCGGCCCCGAACCCAGCCCCGGCCCCTGCCCAAGCCCCAGCCCGAACGGCGCCGGCCCCAGCGGCATCGGATCCGCCACCGGCCCCAACAGCGCCGCCGCAGCCCGCGACCGCCGCCGTCCCCGCACCACCAGCCACCCGCCGAGCACCAGCGAGCCGGTGAACGCCACCGCGGCGTCGACCATCCCGCGCTGCTCCCGGCTCAGCCCGCCGATGCTCTGGTCGGCCACCGTCTGCGGACCGTACCCGAAGTACTTCGTGCCCTGATAGGCCTGCGCGTGCGGCGTCGCCGGCGTCCCGGCCACCCCCGCGGCCGCCTTCAGCGCCGCCACCGGGTCCACGATCCCGTTGCCGATCTGGTCGTCGCGCCCCGTCACCGGCCGGTGCGAGGCCGTGCCCTTCAGGATCTGCCCGACCTGCTCCGGACTCAGCGCCGGGTTCGCCGACCGGATCAGCGCCACCACCCCGGCCACGTACGCGCACGCCGGACTGGTCCCGGCACCGACCAGGATGTCGTTGCCGATCTCCGGTCCGAAGTCGGCGTAGGTGTCCCCGGCCGGGTCGTTCACCGGCAGTGCCATCGGGATGTCGACACCGGGCGCGGCCACCGCCACGTCCCAGCCGGTCGAGGAGAAGAAGGCCCGCTTGCCGTTGCGGTCCACGGCGGCCACGCCGATCACCCCGCGCTCCCCGGCCGGGTACTCGGTCACGTCCTTGTCCGGCTTGTCGCCGGAGTTGCCCGCCGAGACCACCACCGAGACCCCGTGCGCGATCGCGTACCGCACCGCGTCGGCCTCGTTCGTGGTGTCGCTGTCCGCGCCGGGCACCGTGCCGCCCAGCGACATGCTGATGACCTGCGCACCGTGGTCGACGGCGTAGCGGATGCCCTGGGAGATGGGAGTGTGCGAGGCCTGCTGCAGCCCGTTGTCCGGGCTCTCGTCGTCCCGGATCACCCGCACCGAAAGGATCTTCGCGGCCGGCGCGACACCCATGACGCCCTGGCTGCCGTCGGGGCCGTGGCCGTGCCCGGCGATCACCGAGGCCATGCCGGTCCCGTGCACGCCCCAGTCCGGGTCGCCCGGCTTCTCGCTGCCGCCGACCAGGTCCGGCCCGGTGGTCACCTGCCCGGTAAGATCCGCGCGCGACCCGACGACGCCGGTGTCGAGCACCGCGACGGTGACGCCGGCGCCCTTGGTGGTCTTCCAGGCCTGCGGCAGGTTCAGGAACG
Source organism: Catenulispora sp. GP43 (assembly GCF_041260665.1). Lineage (NCBI taxonomy): Bacteria > Bacillati > Actinomycetota > Actinomycetes > Catenulisporales > Catenulisporaceae > Catenulispora > Catenulispora sp. GP43. The sequence goes on from NZ_JBGCCT010000019.1 coordinate 27,665, forward strand.
TGATCGGCCACTGCGCCGAGCGCACCTCGTCGGCGCGCGCGGCGGGGGCCGCGCCGAGCACCGGAAGCAGCGCGGCGAGCGCCAGCGCCGAGGCCCGGCGCACGCCGGTGCTCGTCCTCGTCCTACCCGTCCTGCTCGTCCTGCTCGTCCTGCTCGTCCTGCTCATCCCGGCGAGCTGCGGAGCCGTCCTCACTAGCCCTTCTCCGTGTCGGTGAACTCGTTGGCGAACAGCTGGGACAGTCCGGAAGCAGCCTGCACCGGCGGCGAATCGGCGACCAGCGCCTTGCCGAGCCCGGTGCGCAGCTCCGAATCGTTGGAACCGACGCGGCCGTCCCCGAACGCCGACACCACATAGACGACGTACGACCCGTCGTTGGAAGCCTGGGAGTCCCACGCCACGCGCTGGGTGTCGGTGAGGCCGGCGGCCACGGTGTGAGGAACGGGGATCACGTCCGGCATCGTGTCCGGCTGCTTGGCGGCCGAATCGGGCGTCCACTGCCGCCAGACCTTGTCCCGTGCGGAGGCATCGCCGCCGATGACCACCACGCCGACCGTGGCGAACACGGTCTGGGTGATGTCGGTGTAGGTGGCACGCAGAACCTTGACACAGGACGTCCCCGGGGCGTCCGTGGCCAGCTCGAGCAGGAAGTCCTGCGGCAGCACCTGGCAGCCGGCGGCATCGGCGATGCCCAGGCGCACGTACTGGCTCCCGAGTGTGACCGTCGCCGGGAACACCTGGTCGACCGGCTTCGTCCGCCACATCGCGCGCTGCGCCTGGTCTGCCTGCTGCGCCGGCGACACCGCCACGGGCGTGGCCGTCTTCGTGGAGCCGGAGGTGGCCAGCACCGCGGTCACCGCCATCGCCGCCCCGACTGCGATGCTCAGCACCGCGCCCCACCAGTAGCGCTCAGGCATGCCGCTCCGCGTCCACCGAATACCCCTCTTCGAACTCGAACCCCAGAACACTAGCGGCCGGTCCACCACCGGCGTAACCCGAACTCTCCCTACTCACCGGTACCAAACCAGTGCCTCCACCTACCGCGCCGCCGCTCACGTGTGCGACGCTGATGCCATGCCCCCCACCCCGCCCGGCCCCGAATCGGACCGCCGCCGCCTCGACACCGCGACCGCCGCCCTGGAGCCGCCGTTCGCCGCCGTCGACCTGGACGCGTTCCACGCCAACGCCGCGGACCTGACCCGCCGCGCGGCGGGCAAGGCGATCCGCGTGGCCAGCAAGTCGGTGCGCTGCCGGGCACTGCTGGAGGAGGTCCTGAGCCTGCCGGGCTACCAGGGCATCCTGGGCTTCACGCTGCCGGAGGCGCTGTGGCTGGCCGGCGAGGGCTTCGACGACATCGTGGTCGCCTACCCCAGCACCGACCGCACCGCCTACGCCGACCTGGCCGCCGACCCCACGGCGCTGGCCGCCGTCACGGTCATGATCGACAGCACCGACCACCTGGACCTGATCGAGAAGGCGGTGGCCGGCGCCCCCGGCGGACTGTCCGCCCCGATCCGGGTCTGCATCGACATCGACGCGGCCTTCATGACCGCCGGCGGCCGCGTCCGCATCGGCGCACGCCGCTCCCCGCTGCACACCCCGGCGCAGGTCTCCGCGATGGCCCGGGAAGTCCTGCGGCGCGACGAGTTCAAGCTGGTCGGCCTGATGGCCTACGAGTCGCAGATCGCCGGCGTCGGCGACGCCCCGCCCGGCCGCCCCCTGCGCGGCGCCGCGATCCGCGCGATGCAGAGCCGCTCGGCCCGCGAACTGGCCACCCGCCGCGGCGCGATCGTCGAGGCGGTACGCGAACTGGCACCGCTGGAGTTCGTCAACGGCGGCGGCACGGGCAGCATCGAGCGCACCACCGCCGAGGACGCCGTCACCGAGATCGCCGCGGGCTCGGGCCTGTACCAGCCGTGGCTGTTCGACTCCTACCGCTCCTTCCGCGGCCGCCCCGCAGCCCTGTTCGCACTGCCGGTGGTCCGCCGCCCGGGCCCGGAGACCGCGACCGCCCTCGGCGGCGGCTACCCGGCCTCCGGCGTGGCAGGCAAGGACCGCCTGCCCCAGCCCTACCTCCCGCCGGGCCTGTCCTACGACCCGAACGAGGCCGCGGGCGAGGTGCAGACACCGCTGCTGGGCAAGGTCGCCGCGAGCCTGCGGGTCGGCGACCGGGTGTGGTTCCGGCACACGAAGGCCGGCGAGCTGTGCGAGCGGTTCGACACGCTGCACCTCATCTCGGGCGACGAGGTGATCCGCTCCGTCCCGACGTACCGCGGTGAGGGTAAAACGTTCTTGTGACCGCACCAGACACAGAACCCTTCAACCGCCGGATAGTGATGATCTCCGGTGCCCCCGGCGTAGGTAAGACGACGATCGCCAGGCCCCTGGCGCGCGCCCTGGGCATGCCGCTGTTCGCCAAGGACAGCATCAAGGAACGGATCCACGACGTACTCGCCGACACCGGCCCGGTCGAACGCGTGTGGTCCCAACGCCTCGGCGCAGCGGCGATGGAGATGCTGTGGCTGCTGGCCGCCGACGCGCCGGAGTGCGTCCTGGAGGCCAACTTCTGGACCGGCCACGAGCAGCAGAACAACTCGCTACGGTCGCTGAGCGAGGGCGGAAAGCTCATCGAGGTCTACTGCACGGCACCGCGAGACGTGGTCATGCACCGCTTCCGCGAACGTGCCACGACCGGCGAGCGCCACGCGGTGCATCCCGACCAGGAGCTGAGCCCCGAGCGCTGGGAGCGGGACTTCGCCGCGCCGATCGGGATCGGGCAGGTGCTTCAGGTCGACACCTCGACGCCGGTGGACGTGGCGCGGGTCGCCGCCAAGGTGCGCGCACTGCTCGCCTGAACACTTCACCTTGACGGCTTGTCCGCCTGACCACTTCGCCTTCCCGGCTTCGCCTTCCCGGCTTCGCCTTCCCGGCCTCGCCTTCCCGGCCTCGCCTTCCCGGCCTCGCCTTTTCGGCTTCACCTTCACGGCCTCACCTCTTCGGCTTCACCTCTTCGATCTCACCTCTTCGGCTTCTCAGCCCACACCTTCGCGTGCCAGCGCTCCTTGCCCGGCAGCTGCTCCAGGCGGCGCTCCCGAATCTCCAGACCCGCCGCCTGGACCAGCCCCGTCAGGTGCTCGATCGTCAGCATGAACAGCTCATACGTCACCGGATGCCCGTACGCCTGCTCCGGCCGCGCCCGATCGTCGATGCCGACGTAGGACCCCCACAGCAACCGCCCGCCAGGTACCAACACCCGTGCCACCTCCGAGAAGGCCGCCGCCACCAGCTCCGGCGGCATCAGGTGCGTGGAGTACCAGGCGAGCACCCCTCCGAGCGAGCCGTCCGCGACCCCCAGCTCCCCCAGCTCGGTCATCGAGCCGACCTCGAACCGCAACTCCGGATGCGCCGACCGCGCCAGGTCGATGGTCCGCGGCGACAGGTCCACCCCGAACACCTCGACCCCGCGCCCGGCCAGGAACGCCGTGATGTGCCCCGGCCCGCACCCCAGATCGGCGACCGGTCCGAGACCGTCGTCCCGGACCCGATCGGCGAAGGCCGCCAACTCCTCCCGCACCTCCCACGCCGACTCCAACATCGGTTCCACCAACCGTGCGTAGTCGACGGCAACAGTGTCGAAGGACTCCCGTACTGCATCGAGGTACGACGACGAGACCGGCTCCTCTCCCACTACAAAAGCCCCCTCGGTCGTTCCCTCAGTCGCCTCTATCCCCCCTTGCCCCCTGTCCCCCCTGCTTCCTCAGAAATCCCCGTAGTCGACCTGCCAGCACGCCAGGCCCATCCGCCGCCACAGCGCCACCACCCGCGACCGGTCGTCCAGGACGACCCGCACCGCGAACCGGTCCCGCACATGCGCGTCGAACAGCTCGCTCTTCACGATGTCGTCCGCACGCGTGTCCCCGGCCTTGCGCATCCACAGCTCGTCGTACTTCACCTCGTGCGCCGCCAGCCAGCGCTCCGTCCCCTCGCGCACGTCCTCACCACGTCCCGACATCAAGACGATGCGATCCCCGCGCGCAGCGAACGCAACCAGCGCATCGGCGGTCGCGACGATGAGCTCGTCGGTCTCCACCTTTTGCCAGTCGTACGGCCCACGGTGCGTGTTGTCCGCCAGCGTGCCGTCGATGTCGCACAACACCGCGGCCGGCAGCGACGGGTCCGCGACGTACGTCCGCACCGGCACCACGGCGTTCAGGTCCTCCGCGGTCAGCTTCCACCCCGAGGACTTCGTCGAGGCCAGCCGTAGCGCCATGGCCCGGATGTGCTCCTCGCCCACCGGGTTCGGGCGCAGCGCGTCCCGCTTGACGCACTCGTCGACGTCCACGTCGGTCAGGTCGTGCACCTCGAACCTCGCCCGGCCCCCTAGCAGGTTCTTCAGCCGCTTCGGGATGCGCGACACCAGGTGCGTGTTGTCGACTACGACGTCGAACCCGCCCTGCACCGCGGCCAGCACCACCGCGTCCTGGACCTCTAGCACCGTCTCCTCGTGCCGGCGGCCCAGGCGCTTGGAACCGTCGTTGTCGTCCATCATCCGGCGCAACTCGTCCAGGCTGACACGCCGCATGCGACCCCCGTAGTCGGCCATCATCTGCCGGGCCAGGGTCGACTTCCCCGACGCCGGCAGCCCGCGCATGATGTGCACCACCGGCTTGGCGGCCTGCACGCCGGGCCCTGTTGGTACGGGGTCCGGGCCCGCGTCCGGCAGCGCGTCGTCGAAGTAGTCGTCGTCCATCAGCCCTCATCCATAGCCGTTGCGTCGGTCATCGCGGGTCGGTCATCGCCCCGTATTAGCTCTCGTCGTCGTCCCGGAACGCCTCGGTCGCCTCCGGCTTCACCGCACGCCACACGTGCATGGCGATCGGCCGGCCGTCCAGCAGCAGGAACATCCCGGCCCGTACGAACCCGTCGAAGTCCTTCGCGGCCCTGGCGTAGGCACCCCGGTCACCGGCCAGGTGTGCCAGCGAACGGTGCGCGTCCTCGATACGGGAGGTGAGCTCCGCGGCGCGCGCCTTCAGCTCGTCGCACACCCCGCGCACCCACGCGTCGTACTCGTCAGGCACGTCCTCCAGCAGCGGCGCCAGCGGCCCGCCGGGGATCCGGCGCATCCCGACGACCTCGTTGGGCTGCACCCCGACCGCCTGCGCGATCTGCACGTCGGTGCACTCCGGGTACAGCTGCACCGCCAGCGCCCGCCACAGATGGCGCGGACCGACGCTGGTCAGACGGTAGTGCAGGGAAACGTAACCGGTGAGTTTCGTTTTCGTGCGCACACCGGAGGCGAACCGGATGACCCAGCCCTCGGCGTCGGTACCGGTGGCATCGACGCCGTCGAGATGCTGGTTCTTCTCGGCGAGCGCGGCCAGCACCCCGAACGTGTCGGACCAGTCGTAGGTACGAACGACGGTGCCGACTCCGTCCCAGGCCGGCGCGGCCTCGCGCAGCGGCAGCTCGGTCCCGTCGGCCCGGAACGCGGCGAGCAGCACCAAGTCCCGACGGTCGCCGTAGTTCACCACGATCCGGTTCTCGGGGTAGATGATCTCCGCGAGGTAGGTGACCGACGGATCCAGCGCGGCGGTGTCCGCCGCGTCGAGGTAGCGCTGCGCCCAGGCGGCCTGGTCGAAGACGAACGAGCCCTTGGACGCCGCACGCCAGGCCCCGTCGTAGTGGAAGACGATGCCCAGGGACCCGTCGACCTTGTCGTAGACCTCGAACGGCTCCTCGGGCAGCACCGGGGCGTAGTCGAACTTCCCGTGCTGGCCGTGGTTGAAGAACTTCGGCAGGCACCAGGCAGCCACGCGGCCGGTCGTGTCGTCCACGACCAGGCCGCGGGTGCGGGTGGTGACGGGGGTCCAGTACTGCTCGTACTGACAGGCACGGCTGTAGGAGTAGATCGACAGCGGCAGCGTCGGGTGCGTGCGGCGGGTGACCTTCTCCGCCGCGATCTCGTGCGCCAGCTCCGCCGGGTCCAGCACGTCGGACAGCAGGGGACGCTCCCCCGCAGTCACCTGCTCACTCATACTCAGTCCCCCCGCTACGCGTCACGTACTCCGCCGACACGATCTTGCCGATCGTGCGGCTCCCCACCACAGCGTTGCCGTGCTCCCGCTGCGAGCGCACCACGATGCCCTCCCGGATGTGGGCACCGGTGCCGCTCACGGTCTCCTTGCCGGAGGCCAGAGCGAGCAGCAGCGCCTCATCGTAGGGGCCTTCGTACAGCGTCGGTACCTGGGGGACCTCCACGCCGGTGTCCTTGAGCGCCTGCGACCACTCCGGCGCCCCCAGCCAGCGCAGTTCGCCCTCGACGTCGAGGCAGACGTCGAACGCGGCGAAGCCCGGCACGTCCCCGGCGTTGGCCCCGTAGGCCAGGTCCTGCACGCCCTTGCCGTAGACCTCGCCGTAGATACCGACACGGCGCGCGCCATAGGCCTCGGCGATCTTCGCAGCGGCCTCCAGGACCCGGTGCGCACGCACAGTCCGCCAGTACAGGTTCTTCTCGCTCTCGACCAGAGCCAGGTACTTGGACCCGAAGCCCTTGGAGGACACCAGGTACTCACCGGTCTCGGCCAGGTAGGTGAGCAGGCAGCAGGTGCCGTGCACCTTCTCGGTCGCCGACACCGGCTCGCCCGGTTCGAAGATCCCCGGATAGCGCGCGATGTTCTCGATGTCGGTCCACGGCAGCAGATCGGCGGCGGAGACGACGTCCCCGGACATACTGATCGGCACCGGCGGCACCCACTTCACGACCCCGAGCACCTCGGCGAAGTCCTCGCCGGCCTCGTGCGCGGCGGCGAGGTCTATCCCGTCGAGCACCTTGGGCCGGCACACGATGCCCTGCGACAACTCGCCCCGCAGCCGGATGGCCCTCACCCGGTCCTTGCCGGAGCCGGCCAGCCGCCCGGTCAGCCCGAGCTCCTCGATCAGCTCGGCGGGCAGCACGGACTGCTCGGGGATGTATATCGCGTAGTCACCGCTCTGGTACGCGCCCTTGGCGACGACGGCCCGATAGAGGCCGACTTGCGCCAGCTCCAACGCGTCGGCGTTGGGGTGGACGTGGATGGTCAGGGGTTCGGCGGTGACACGCAGGGTGGACATGGGCTTCTCGTCTCGTGGTGGTCAGGGTCCGGATATGGACTCGACGACGACGGTAGAGAATGTCCGACCAGCTGACTAATCGATTTCCAGAAGATGCCCCCGACTCACCGGAATGCTGCGGCATTGCGGGCACACCACTCCCGGAACGTCACCGGCTCGCGCCCGAGCAGCCGCGCGACGGTATCGGTCCGCAGGCCAGTGATATCGCCCCGTGCTACCTCCACGGTCTCAACGAGCGCGGCCGCAAGGGCCGGCGGCGCACCGTTCGGGAACCGGGCTTTGACCGCCTCCTCGGGAGTCGCCGCCGTCTGAACTCGGATGTCACGTCCGAGGACGGCAGCGAGGATGCCGACCATCTCGACGGTGGTGAACGCCTCATCGCCGGTGAGCGTGTAGATCTGGCCTGCATGGCCGTCCTCGGTCAGCGCACGCACCGCGACCGCGGCGATGTCGGCGGCGGCGATCGGCGCCACCTTGCCCGGACCGGTGGCATCGAACACCGGGCCTCCTTCGCGGATGCTCGCAGCCCAGTCCAAGGCGTTGGTCATGAAGCCACCGCAACGCAGGAAGGTGGCGGGGATACCACTGGCGCGGATGGCGTCTTCGCGGTCGCGGTGCCAGCGGCCCATGGCCGGGACGGGATCGAAGCCGGCATGGAACGAGGACAGGTGCACGATGTGCCCGACGCCCAAGGCTTGCGCGGCGGCGATGGCGTTCACAGCTTGCCCGGTGCCAGAGCCCTGAGTGAGCAGGAAGAGCCTGTCGACGCCCTCGAAGGCCGCCTTCAGACTGGCGGCGTCTTCCAGGTCGGCAACGACACGCTCCGCACGCTCGGGGAGGGCTGCGGCACGCCCCGGATCTCGCACGAGGATACGGAAGTCGGCCCGCCGGTCGCCGAGCTCGCGGACCACCTCACGGCCTATGTTGCCGGTGGCGCCGGTAATGAGGAGCATGCTCCGCCTCCGAAATCGTTTGCCGTCTAGCGATTAACGAGGCAAACGCTAGCCGGGCAATGACTAGCCGTCAAACGATTCGCGGATACACTCCTGCCGGAGCTACTACGGAGAGGTTCTCCCGGAGCTACCACCAAGAGGTACGACCGAGCGGAAGGCCACCCATGCCGGAGTTCCTGGACCTGCACGGCAGCACCAACAAGGCGGTGCGCGCCGTCGCCGACGCCGACATGCGCCGCCTGGGCCTGCATCTTGGCCAGAACCACATCCTGGCCCTGCTGTGGGAGCAGGACGGCCGCACACCGGGCGAGATCGCCGCAGCCCTGAACGTGACCACACCCACGGTGGTCAAGGCAGCGACCCGAATGTCCACAGCCGGCCTGCTCACCCGACGCCGCGACCTCCACGACAACCGCCTGGTCCGACTCTGGCTCACGGACGCCGGCCGCGCCCTGCAAGAACCTGTGGAGCGGGACCGCGAAGCCCTGGAGGAACAGCTCACCGCCGACCTCACCGACACCGAGCGGGAACAGCTCATCAGCGCCCTGTCGAAGATCCGCCGTCGCGCACAGGCAATCCTGACCGACGTCGGCCTCCCCGACAGTGATGGTGAAGGCGATGTCGATGGCGCCTCGAACTGAACCAGTCCCTGGAGTTAATACGGGGATCGAACTCGAGGGCCAGCTCAGAGGGCAGGCCGCGTCCCCAACTCCAGCGTTGTCCAGTGGCCGATGGGGCGATAGCCGAGGCGCTGGTAGAGCGCGTTGCTGGTCGGGTTCGTCATATCAGTGAAGAGAACGACCTCGAGCCCGGCATCCAGCCCACGCCGACTGATCGCGGTGGTGACAACGCCGGCGTAGCCCCGGCCGCGCAGCGTGCGCGGTGTGAAGACCGGGGCGACGCGCGTGACTCCCGCGATCGGCGCCGTAGTGCCCGCCAGCGAGGCCGGGACGCCGTCGACCTCCCACAACAAGAGCTCACCGTTCGCCAGACGCCGATCGACAGACCGCGCCACGTCCCCACCTGCGGCCTCGCCGACGTCCTCACCGAAGGCGGTGAACCACTCGACCAGCAGCTCCCGATCGGCCTCGGTCACAAGCCGGGCACTCCCCGGCGGCGCCGGCTCAGGCGGGGTGAGCTCCGCCAGCCGGAAGAGACGCCGGTTCGAAACCACCTCAGCCAGACGCCCAGTCGCGGCGTGCCAAGCCTCCGCGAAAACCTTCAGACCCTCCGCAGGGCCCCTCACCCCAGACACGCCGTCCAGCACCCCGACCAACTCCTGCAAGGCGGCCACCGGAGCATCGGAAACGATGGGTGGCATCGGCGGCGTGCGCAGGAAGACGGCCTGGGCCGTCGAGTCGCCGTACCAGCCGAACAACGGCGGGGAGTCGCTGTAAGTCGTAGCTCCGGATGTCCGCAGAGTGGCGACGACGGTCAGCAGGACGGTGTTGCGCACGGGATCGGCGTGCAGGAAGGCTCCGGCGGCGGTCTCGAACTCGTCGATGTCAGCTGTCACATGCCAGGTCATGTCTCACGGTGGCACAGCCCGCCCGGCAGCCGCACGCGAGTATAGGACCGCTCACGCCCGGCAAGCAGGGTGGAAAACCTCATCTGACCACGGAAGTTCTCCGGGCCGTCCTCCCCCAGGTACGAGCACGACGCCGGGCATCGACTTCGTCGCGTCCCCACCGGAATCCCGAAAGACCGATGCACGGATGAGCACGTCCATATCCCCTGGTGGTTCGTGGCCGCCGCGATCAAGCACCAGGGCGCACCGATCATGCTGATCATATTCACCGACGCCATGCTCGCAATGACGGCCGCGACCGTCGGAGTGAGCGGGTACTTCAGGAATGCGGCACTGACGCAGAGCCGAGGGCAGGATCGTCCCCAACCAAGAGCGAGAAGCGACGCCTGCTCTTCCAAGTACTTGGCACGGGCGCCGCCCTGCTCGCGGCGGAGTTCGCCTTCCTCATCCATTCCCGCTGACGCGCAGACACCAGGCGATGACAGTGATCCCGTGCGGAGCCACGGCACGGACTTGTGCCGCTACTGCTCTTCGCGATACCGCCCACCGGAATCTCCGTTACTCGCCGGAGACAGCCGCCTGGGAGGACCGCGTCAGCCACAGCCAGCATAGCCCCCGCGATTCACGCGCGGCGCTCGTCTCGGCAGCCCGAAGGTGCCCGCCGCCAGCCCGAAAACCGTCGGCGGACACCCATCACCTGCCCTCGTTCCCGTTGTAGCTCCAGTCGTCGCTCCCGTCGTAGCTCCGGTCGTAACTCCCCGCTCTACAACCGCGGGTCGACCGGCTCCGACTCCAGCGCCAGCACCGCGAACACCGCCTCGTGCACGCGCCACAGCGGCTCGCCGCCGACGAAGCGCTCCACCGACTCCAGCCCCAGCGCGTACTCCCGGCTCGCGAGCGAACGCTTGCGCCCCAGCCCCCGGTGCCGCAGCCGGTCCAAGTTCGGCGCCTCGAGGTACTCCGGGCCGTAGATGATCCGCAGGTACTCCGGACCGCGGCACTTCACACCCGGCTGCACCGGGCCCCGCCGACCCGCCGTGAAGCCGTGCAGAGGCTTGACAACCATGCCCTCGCCGCCGGCTGCCGTCATCGTCTGCCACCAGGCCGTCGCCTCGGCGACCGAGGCCTCGTCCTCCACGTCGACGACGCGCCGCTCGGTACGCGTGAAGAACCCCGGGTCGGCGGCGACCAGGCGGTCGGCCAGAGCGATGTGCCAGTCGTTACCCTTGGTCACAGCGTGGTTGGCACCCTGGGATGCCAGGATCTGGAACGGCGCCAGCCGCAGCCCCTCAAGCCCGTCCACCGGCCAGCAGTAGCGCCCATAAGCGGCGGTGAAAGCCAGCGCATCGCCAAGCCGCCGCTCCTGACGAGCGGCGAGCTCCCCGACATCCAGCCCCCGAGCAGCAGCAGCACCCAGCACCGAGGTGGCAGCCATCAACGAGGCCCGCGCCGCCGCACCCACCGCCGCATACTGGTCCCGCAGCAGCCCCATCGCCTTCGCCGACCACGGCAGCAGCTCGCAGTCCAGCAGCAGCCAGTCCGTCTCCAGCTCCGTCCAAAGACCGGCGGCGTCGACGGCCGAGCGCACCCGTGCCAGCACCGCCTCGATTTGCTCGGGCCGGTCGAAGAACGGCCGGCCTGTACGTGTGTAGACAGCGCCGGTACTGCCGTCCTCGACGCCGAAGTGGGAACGTGCGGAGTCGGCGTCGCGCGCGATCACCACCACCGCCCTCGAACCCATGTGCTTCTCCTCGCACAGCAGCTCCCTGACGCCCTCCTCCCGGTACGCCGCGAACGCCTCCGCCGGGTGCTCAAGGAACCCCGGCAGCGTGGACGTCGCACACGGCGCCATCGTCGGCGGCAGGTACACCAGCCAGCGCGGGTCCACCGCGAAGCGGCTCATCACCTCCAGCGCCGCGGCGGCGTTCTCCTCCTGCACCGTGACCCGTCCCAGGTGGCGCGCCTCCACGGTCCGGCGGCCGAGCACGTCGTCCAGGTCCAGCACCCCGGGGTCGCGGCGCACCACGCCGGCCCCGGAGGCGAACGTCGTGGCCTGCAGCGGACGCACCGGCTCGTACCAGACCCGCTCAGCCGGCACCGAAACCGGCTCACGCTCCGGGTACCGCAGAGCGCTGAGCCGTCCGCCGAAGACCGCGCCGGTGTCCAGGCACAGCGTGTTGTTGACCCACTCCAGGTCCAACACCGGCGTGTGCCCGTACAGCACCATCGCCGGGCCCCGGTAGTCATTGGCCCACGGGTAGCGCACCGGAAGCCCGAACTCGTCGGTCTCCCCAGTGGTCTCCCCGTACATAGCGAACGAGCGGACCCGCCCCGAGGCACGCCCCTGGTACTCCTGCTTGAGGCCGGCGTGTGCCACCACCAGCTTGCCGGCGTCCAGGACATAGTGACTGACCAGTCCGTCGCAGAAGGCGCGGACCCGCTTGCGGAAGTCCTCGTCCTCGGCGCCCAACTGCGCCAGCGACTCGGCCAGGCCGTGGGCGACCTTGACGTTGCGCCCGTCCAGCGCGCGGACCAGCTTGTTCTCGTGGTTCCCGGTGACACACAGCGCGTGCCCGGCCTCGACCATCCCCATCGCCAGGCGCAGCACGCCGGGCGTGTCGGGACCGCGATCCACCAGGTCGCCGACGAACACCGCCGTACGACCTTCGGGATGCACGGCGTCGACCGCACGGCCGAGCTCGTCGCGTACGAGGGTGTACCCGAGCGTGGTGAGCAGCGTCTCGAGCTCGGCGCGGCAGCCGTGGACGTCGCCGATGACGTCGAACGGGCCCGTGAGGTCGCGCTTATCGTTGTACGCCTTCTCATAGGTGATGGCGGCCGCGTCGACCTCCTCGACACTCTTCAGGACGTGCACCTTCCGGAAGCCCTCGCGCGCCAGGTTCCGCAGCCCGTTGCGCAGCTCCCGGCGCTGCCGGGCGATGACGCGCGCCGGCAGGTCGGCGCGGTCGGCACGCTCGGCGTTGCGGTCGACGCAGACACGCTCGGGGATGTCCAGCACGATCGCGACCGGCAGTACGTCGTACTCACGCGCCAGCTTCACCAGCGACTCGCGAGCCTTGCTCTGCACGTTCGTGGCGTCGACGACGGTCAGCAGACCCCGGCGCAGACGGACGCCGGCGATGTGGTGCAGGAGCGCGAAGGCGTCCGGGGTCGCCGACTGGTCGTTCTCGTCGTCGGCGACGATGCCGCGGCAGGCGTCGGAAGACACGATCGCGGTCGAACGGAAGTGCTTGTGGGCGAAGGTGGACTTGCCGGAGCCGCTGGTGCCGATCAGCACGACCAGCGACAGCTCGGGGACGGCCAGGTCAGACATCGGCCGAGGCCTCCTTCTTGGTGAGGGTGAACAGCGCGAGCTGCGTGGACGGTCCGAGCTCCGGGTCGATCTCGCCGACCGGCTTGAAGCGGACGTCGTAGCCATGGGCGGCGGCGACCCGTTCGGCCCAGGCGCGGAACTCGGCGCGGGTCCACTCGAAACGGTGGTCGCTGTGCCGGAAGCGGCCGGCCTCCAGCGTCTCGTAGCGGGCGTTGTACTCGATGTTGGGCGTGGTTACCACGACGGCGCGGGGGTGCGCGGCGTGGAACACGGCGTGCTCCAGCGCGGGCAGGCGATGCGGGTCGACGTGCTCGATGACCTCCATTAGCACCGCGGCGTCGTAGCCGGTCAGCGCCGCGTCGGTGTAGGTCAGGGCGCCCTGGCGCAGGGTCAGGCGCGCCCTGACACGGTCCGGGAGACGGTCCACACGCAGCTTGCGCACCGCCATCTGGAGCGCGCGGGCCGAGACGTCGATGCCGACGACCTCGGTGAACGCCTTGTCGTTGAGCAGGTCGCGCAGCAGTGCGCCCTCGCCGCAGCCGAGGTCCAGGACGCGGGCGGCCTCGGCCTCGTGCAGGGTTTCGACGACGGCCGCTCGGCGGGCGCTCGCCAGAGACAGCTTGGCGCGTGCCTCCGGTGTCAGCTCGGCGCGCGACTCCGGAGCTACCTCGGCGCGCGACTCCGGAGCTACGTCGGCACGTGCCTCCTGTGCCACCTCGGCGCGCGACTCCGGTCCTACCGCGGCGCCCTCCTCCTCGAACCCCACCGCATTGTCCAACGCCTCCGGCTCAACGTCGTCCACCTCCGCCAGCCGCGCCAGCGCCTCACGCACCAGCGGCTGACGCCGTGCCAGGTACCGGCGCGCGATCATGCCGCGCATCGGGTGCGTACCGAGCCAGCCCTCGCCGACGCGCACCAGCTTGTCGACCTCGTCGTTGGCGACCCAGTAGTGCTTGGCGCCGTCGAGGGCGGCCAGCAGTACGAACAGGTGCGACAACGCCTCGGACAGGCGCAGGGTCCCGGTGAGGGTCAGCTTCATGTAGCGCGAGGCGCCCCATTCCGGGAACGCCGGGTCCAGCTCCACCGGTTCGACCTCGACGGTCCAGCCCAGCGGTTCGAACAGCGACACGGCCAGTTCCGGCTCACGGCAGATAAGCGCCGGCACCTCGATGCGCAGCGGCAGCGCCGTGGCGGCCAGTTCCGGACGCTGGTCGCAGCGGCCACGCAGCGCGCTCCGGAAGACGTGCCCGAGGGCCGAGGCCAGCAGTGAGGACGCCGCGTACGGACGGTCGTTGACGTACTGCGACAGCGCGAAGTCCTGGCTGTGCCGACCCCGTCCACGCACCAGCGCAATCGGGTCCACCTCCAAGAGCAACGCGGCGGTGCACTCCTGATCGCTGGCGACCGGATAGAACACGTGGGCCGTGCCGTAGGTCACGGAGAAGGCCTGGACCCGCCCCGGATTCTTGTGCAGCAGGAAGCCCAGGTCAGTGGCCGGCCAGTCAGCGCCGGGCGGCGCCGTCGCGGTAATTGTCAGGAGCATTGCACGATCGTGGCGGACCGGCCCCGACCAGGCAACCTGGTATTCAGCCGGAGGCCGGGACCTCGCGCAGGTACTCCGCGGGCACGGCATCGGTCAGCCACACGCCGTTGCCCGTCACGAAGAACGGGTAGCCCTCGGCCTGCATGCGCGCGGCGGCGACGGCCAGCACCGCCGGCTTGCCGTGCCGGGATCCGACCTTCACCGCAGTCTCCAGGTCCTGCGACAGGTGCACCGCGTGGCGCTTCATCGGGAGCAGGCCGTCGCGCCAGATCAGGGCGAGTGTGCTCTGCGCGGTGCCGTGGAACAGCACCTCGGGCGGTTCGGCCGCCGCGTAGCCGAGTTCGACCGGTACCGAATGGCCCTGACGGGCCCGGATCAGCGTCCCGGTGTCGTCGAGCTCGAACCGCTGCTTGTTGTTCTGCGCCACGACCTCGTCGAGCTGCGCACGGCTGAAGCGCTGGCCCCGGGCCGCGGCGTTGGCCAGCAGCTGGTCGATCGACACCCAGCCGGCGCCGTCCATCGTCAGGTTGATCGCTTCGGGGTGGTGGCGCAGCCAGTTCGACATCCGCTTCGACAAGCGGACTATGTCCTTCTCATTCATCTTGGCGACCAAGGTCCCGCAGCCGGAAGGCAGATCGCAACCGGGTTTGCGCGGACTTCCCCGAGAATGCATTCGGCTCCGGGTCCCGCCGGGAATGGGCGACGGGTTCCGGAGCCGAACGCTGTACGAGATGCCACCTTCTCGCCGTTAATACAGGCGTCGGGACCCGCTCCGGCGTTACACCCCTTGCTGACCTGCGACGGAAGCACCGGCCGGGGTCCCGCCGAGGCTGCCGTAGCGCTGCACCCGCTGCCACCGCAGCCGGGTGCCCACGACCGCCGTCACCAGAGAGTGGATCACCACGAGGTACATCAGCTGGCGATAGACGACCTGCTGCAGCGGGAGCGTCCACAGCGCGGTCGGGCGCTCGTGGTCCAACTTGAAGGCGTACAGCGCCATCACCATCTGGACCGCGAGGAACGCCAGCCAGACCGCGCCGACGCGCGCGGCGTCGTTGAAGACGAGCCCGTAGATCGCGAACACGTCCACGACCGGGGCAAGCAACGGCATAAGAACCTGGAACAGCAGCATGTAGGTCAGACCGCGGCGCCCGAGCTTCCCCTCGGCGCCCCCGCGCAGAACGCTGCGACGGTGCTTCCACATGGCTTGCAGCGTGCCGTAGCACCACCGGTAGCGCTGCCGCCAGAACTGCCGAAGTGAGGACGGCGCCTCAGTCCATGCGACCGCGCGTTCCTCATACACCGCGCGCCAGCCATCACGGATCACCGCCATGGTCAGGTCCGTGTCCTCGGCCAGCGTGTCGTCACTGACGCCGCCGACCCGGGCCAGCGCCTCGCGCCGGAACGCGCCGACCGCTCCGGGCACCGTCGGCATGCAGCCGGCCAGGTCGTACATACGACGTTCCAGGTTGAAGCCGACCACGTACTCGATGTGCTGCCAGCGGCCCAGGATGCCTTTGCGGTTGCCGACCTTGGCGTTACCGGAGACCGCGCCGACCGAGGGATCAGCGAACGGCTGCACCAGGTGCCCGACGGTGTCAGGTTCGAACACGGTGTCACCGTCCATCATCACCAGCAGATCGCCGCGGGCGGCGACGGTGCCGGTGTTGAGCGCGGCGGGCTTGCCGGCGTTGGGCTGGCGGATCAGGCGCAGCGGAGGCAGGCCGGGACGACGACGGCGGATCAGATCCTCGACCACCGCGGAGGTGCCGTCGGTGGACCCATCGTCGACCACGATGATCTCGATCGGGTACGTACTCGCCGACAGGGACTCGACGGTGGCACGAATGCCGGCTTCCTCGTTGTACGCCGGGACGATCACCGACACCGGCCGTGTCACCGGCGGGCCCCACGGGGCGGCACGGCGCTTGCGGTGCCTTCGAGCTGCTACTAGTAGAAGCACGACGCGGACCGCACCGATGACGCCGGACAGGAGCACCGCCCAGCCGAGCCAGCGCACGACGAAGTCCGACACCTGGACGGCGAGGATCAGGCCTTTGCCCTTCCAACGCGCGACGGTGTTCGCCGGAGCGAGCGGTGAGGGTGCTCCCACGGCGCCGGTCACGGTGGCGAAGGTGTAGCCACGCGCTTGAAGTGCCGGGATCAGCTGGTCCAGGGCCGCAACGGTCTCCGAGCGGTCGCCGCCGCCGTCGTGCATCATCAGGACGAAGCCGGGCGGCGGTGCGGCCGGGGTGGCCTTCCCCTTCGCCGCAGCTGCACCCGATGCCGGAGCTACGACCGGGGCCGGGGTCTGCGTCGAGGTCAGAGTCTGCTTCGAGGTCAGGGTCTGCGTCGAGGTCGGCGGGATCGACGCATCGAGGATCTTCTGCACACCCTCGCGCTGCCAGTCCTGACTGTCCCGGTCGGTGAGGACCACGAGGTACCCGTGCTTGCCGGCGTCCTGGATCGCGGCCCAGTCCAGCCGGTCGACGGCGTCTGGCTCGGAGGAGTACGGCGGACGCAGCAACGGCGTGGAGATCCCGGTCGCACCGGCGATCGCCGACTGGGTCTGGGAGAACTCCAGCGAGCGGCGCCAGGACGGCGCGGTGCCGAGGTCGTCATGCGTGAAGGTGTGGATGCCGACCTCGTCACCGTCGGCGACCTCGTCGCGCACCAGGCCAGGGTCCTCGGCCACATGCGCGCCGATGACGAAGAACGTGCCGGGGACGTGGTGCTTGGCCAGCACGGCCAGCACCTGCGGAGTCCACTGCGGATCGGGCCCGTCGTCGAAGGTCAAGGCGACCTTGCCCGGCTGCACCGCGAGCGAACGCTGAGCCCCGGCCCGCGTGTCGACGACCGGCCCGCCACCGCTGATGGAAGCCGGGACGCCGGCGTTGCCCAGCGGCTGATGCGGACCGCCACTGCCCTCAGCCGCGACCTGGTGATTAAGGATGCCGCCAAGTGTGAGCATCGAAGCAAGGACGAGCAGCAGCACGGCCATCAGGAGCCAGTGACTGCGCGGGGTGCGCACCGGGACCGCACGATGGCCGGCCACGGACCGACGGGGCGGACGCCCCGGCCCCGGCGGGGGCGGCGGAGCACCGGCGGGGCGGACGTTGGGACCGGGGTAGTTGTCAGGTGCGGGCGGGTACGGGTGCGGACCACGCGGCGGTGGAGGGCCGTCACCGGGGTGAGGACGGGGTGAGCGGCGGGCTGCCGGGGCCGGGCGCGGTGAGGCACCGGGACCGTAGTCGGTATGGGAGTCGGGCTGGGACCAGCGGCCGGAAACAGCCGGATCAGACTCCGATCGACCTCCGTAACCGACATGCGCATCGGGCTGCGACCAACGACCCGAACCGACTGGATCAGGCTCCGTCCGACCTCCGTAGTAGGCACGCGCATCAGGCTGCGACCAACCACCCGAACCCGCCGGATCAGACTCCGTTCTACCTCCGTAGCCGGCACGCGGATCAGGCTGCGATCGGGACACGGAACCGTAGCCGTCGGATCCGTAGTGCTCGGCCCCGTAGCCGTTGGAACCGTAGCCCTCAGAGGCGTAGCGATCGGCGTCGTGGCCCGAGTGCGAAGACGTGGGCATGTCCGCCGCCCTCAGCTGCTCTGGACCGGAGCCGGCGACTTGCGCCGGGTGTGCCCGGGCGGCGTCGGGTTGCCGTGGGTGTTCGCCGGACTCGTCGCCCCGGACGTGCCGGTCGGCATCGGCGTCGTTGTCCCGGAGACCGTGGGCGTGGGCTCCGACGGCGCGCTCTGCCGCGGAGCCCCGCCCGGCGCGGTCGCCCGTTCCCCGGTCCGGTGATCTGTACCGCCGGCGGCGGGGTGCACCGCATCCTGGCCGGCGCTCGACGTGGCCGACGGCGCGGCGTTCGCCGACGATGCCGGTCCCTGCGCCTTGCCCGACGGGATCCCGGGCACCGGCAGCAACGCCTTCGGCGGGATCGGTCCGCCGGCGAAGCTCACCGCGAGCAGCCCGCCGTATCCAGCCAACACCGCGATCGCCGCCAGCGACGCACGCCGGGCCAGCTTGCGCCGCCGCCCCGAGGCGTCCACGAAGATCGGGACGCCGGATGCCGAGACACCCGTCGAAGCACCCGTCGGAACACCAGAGTCCGGAGCGCCCGCTACAGAACCGCCGCCCGCCGAAGCACCCGCCCAGGTGTCAGGCCTCGCATGCCCGGGCGAAGCATGCTGATCCGACACCGGATGGTGTCCAGACGCCGCATGCCGTCCATGCACCACAGTTTGACCGGGCTCTAAATGCCCAGCCTCTGCGGGGCCGACGCCGACCGCCGCCCCGACCAGCGTCGCATCATCGCCCCCCGCAAACGTCCGCTGCTGTCGTCCCGGGGTCTGCACTGTTCGCCGTGTCCTTCGCCGTCAGGTGATGGCTGTGCCCCGCCGCGTCGCAGCGGGGCACAACCTGGAGGACCGGCCGGCAGGGATGGGTACGGCCGGGCTCGCATGCCGCGAATCCCTCTTGCCGGAATAGGCGCGCCGAGCCCGTCTGCCGTTACTTCACCAGGTCAGAGCGTGGTTTCAGCAGTTTCAGCGGTTTCAGCGTTTGATGCGGGACGGGTTCGGCGTGTGGTCGTGCCCGTTCCCCTCCGGCGAGGAGGTACTCGCCGGAGCAAAGGTCCCGCTGCTGCTGGGGCTGCTGCTGTTCGGCTTGTGGTCGTGCGACGGCGACGGCGTCCCCGGCGTCGAGGCGGCCGGAGTGGTCGGAGCACCGGTCGGCTGCGGGATCGGGCTCCCCGAAGACGCCGCGAGCACCTGCGCGCAGAAGCCGGCGATCTTGTCCGCGCCGCCGGCCAACGTGGCGAGCTTACGTCGGTCGTGCTCGCTCAGACCGCTGTTGCCGTTGCCGTTCCCGTCCTCTTGGTGCGCAACGTACGTACGGCACAGCGCCACCACATCCGCGGCCGGGGCCGGGGCCGACGTGCTCGGCGCCGAGCCGTCCGACGTACCCGACGGTGTGCCCGGCAGCAGCCCTCCGCTGCTCGACGGGTCACCGGACGCCCGGTTCGGGCTCTGCGAAACCTTCGATCCCGGCTGCCCGTGCGACGAACCAGGCGAGGATGCCATGGTCTGCCCGGCCCGCGGTTCGGCGTCCGGTTCCGGCACGCCGACGCCGCCGAGCACCTGGTGCGCGGCCCGCTGGATCGGTGAGGGGAGCACGTCGGCCTCGGCCGCGACGGCCACGCCGGTGACGGTCAGCGCCCCGGCCACGGCGGCCAGCTTCACACCGATCAGCCGCCGCAACGGAACCCCGGCTCCGCGCCGGACCGGCGTCGTCCCCGCAGTTCCCGCGGTTCCCGCAGCCCCTGCTCCCGCAGTCCCCGCCTTCTCGAACGCCCTGCGTGCCGCCTCGTAGCCGCGCAGCTCGTGCGGCCACGGCGGCGCGGTCGCCGCGGACAGGACCCGGGCGAGCGCCCGCGCGTCCGCCGACGGCCCGAGGTCTGCGAGGAAGTCCACGCTGCTCACGGTCGTGCCACCTCCGTTGTCCCCCGAGCCTGCGTGTCCGTCCGGCGTCCAGCCCCCTTCCGGGGCCGCCGGAGCGGTGAGTCCCGCTGGGCCCTGTGCGCCATCGGTGGCATCTCCGGCGCCGTCCCAACCGGCCGAGTATGGCATCCGTTGTACTGATCCGGCGACGGCAGAATTTCCGCTACCCGGAAGAGCGCCCGGACCAGGCACCGGACTCCCGTACCCGTTTCCAACACCAGACTGTCGATCCGGAGTGGGAACCGTGGGAATCGGGGCCGGGCCGAGGCCGGCGGCCCGGAACGCATCGAGCAAACGCTCGGCCTCATCGTCGCTGAGCTCAGCCATACTCCGCACCCTTCACCGTGCGCGAGCCCCTGCCGTTCCGGCCGGTCCCCGCGTCGCCGGTCCCCTCCATTCCCCCGTTAGCGCCCGATGCGCCCGTTGTACCTGGCGTCCCCGTACTACCTGCCCCCGTACTACCTGTCGTCCCAGTGTCGTGGCCGGCATCGCCGTCGGCCTGCTGTTCGGCCAGGATCACCGCGAGCCGCTTGAGCCCGCGCATGGCCGCGATCCGCACCGCGCCGTCCCGCTTGTCCAACACCTTCGCCGTCTGCGCCACGTCCATGCCGGCCACCACCCGCAGCAGCACCGCCTCGGCCTGGTCCTTGGGCAGCCGGGCTATCAGCCGCAGGGCACGCTCGGTGTCCTCGCGCTCGGCGGCGGCGCGCTCGGTGTCGTCGGGGGCCGGCCAGTCGGTGACGTACTCGGCCACGTCGCCGTTGTCCTCCTTGCGGCGCGAAGCCTTGCGCAGCTCGTCCAGGGCGCGGTGGCGCGCCACCCGGAACAGCCAGACGCGGAACCCGGCCGCGTCGCCACGATACCCGCGCACGTCCTTGGCGGCCTGCAGCCAGGTCTCGCTGGCCACGTCCTCGGCGGCGTCGCCGACCACGGCGCGCAGGTAGCGCAGCAGCAGCGGATGCAGGGCGTGCCAAAGCTCTGCGAATCCCGTCTCCTCGCCGCGGCGGGCCGCGGCCAGGGCGGAATCCAGGTCGCCCCAGGCCAAGCCGTACCCCTCCTCGAACCATGCGTGCACGAGCACCGCCGCTGCTACAGCTTGTCGCCGCCCGAACGATACACGCCCGCGCGGCCCCGTCCGACCTGACGGGGCGACACGCCACCGCCAGAGGTATGGCGTTTCCTTGACGACAGTCATACATTGGTGATGACCGGGCGACCGCGCCGGTCCGGACCCGTCCGCGACAGAGCACCGGGAGGACACCGATGAGCCCGTTCCGGGGTTCGGCCCCGTTCACCGACAAGTGGGACCACTTCGGCGTCGAGCACGCCGACGGAGTCACGACCGTCACCCTCAACCGGCCCGACAAGATCAATGCCTTGACCTTCGAGGCCTACGCCGATCTGCGCGACCTGCTCGCCGAGCTGCCGCACCGCGGTGACACCCGGGTACTGGTGCTGCGCGGGGAGGGCCCGGGCTTCTGCTCCGGCGGGGACGTCAACGAGATCATCGGCGAGCTGCTGAAGATGCGCCCGGACGAGCACCTGTCGTTCACGCGCATGACCGGGGACGTGGTACGCGCGATCCGCGAGGTCCCGATCCCGGTGATCGCCTCGATCCACGGCATCGCCGCCGGCGCCGGCTCGGTGCTGGCCCTGGCCGCCGACTTCCGGATCGTGGCCCGCTCGGCGCGCTTCGCTTTCCTGTTCACCAAGGTCGGGCTGTCCGGCTCCGACATGGGCGCGGCCTACCTGCTGCCGCGGATCGTCGGGCTGGGCAACGCCACCAAGCTGCTGATGCTCGGCGACACCGTCAAAGCGCCGGAGGCCGACAAGTACGGCCTGGTCAGCGAGCTGGTCGAGGACGAGGACCTGGCAGGGGCGACCGCCGCGCTGGCCCGCCGGCTGGCCGACGGCCCGGCGCTGGCCTACGCCCAGACCAAGATGCTGCTGACCCGCGAGCTGGACATGGGCCTGTCGCCATCGCTGGAGATGGACGCCGCGGTCCAGGCGCTGCTGATGAACACCCGCGACCACGCCGAGTTCCATCGCGCGTTCAACGCCAAGGAGACGCCGAAGTGGGAGGGCCGATGAGCACGCAGCCGATGACTCCCGAGCCGACCCGACAGCCGGCGGCCCCGCAGCCGACCCGGCCGTCGACCCCGCACGAGCTGGTGAACCCGCCGCAGCTGGCCGCGGCCATCGGCTTCTCGCACGCCGTGGCCGCCGGCCCCGGCCGCACGGTCTACCTCGGCGGCCAGGCCGCCCTGCACCCGGACGGCACCGTCGACCCGAAGGCGACCCTGGTCGAGCAGTTCGACCTGGCGCTGGCCAACATGGCCGCGACGCTGTCCGCCGCCGGCGCCAGGCCGGAGCACCTGGTCACCGTGACCGTCTTCGCGACCAACGCCGAGCAGTACCGCGCGGACCTGAAGGAACTCGGCGCGGTCTGGCGCCGCCACCTGGGCAAGCACTACCCGGCGATGGCCTTCTTCGAGGTCAAGGGCCTGTTCGACCCGGCGGCGCTGGTGGAGCTGACCGGCGTCGCGGTGGTGCCGTGAGCTCGGGGGCGGCCAGGCGGATCGCGGTCGTCGGCGGCGGCCCCGGCGGGCTGTACTTCGCGGCGCTGGCCAAGCAGCTGGACCCGGCGGCGACCGTCGACGTCTGGGAGCGCAACGCCGCCGACGACACCTTCGGCTTCGGCGTGGTCTTCTCCGACGAGACCCTCGGCGGCATCGAGCACGCCGACCGCCGCATCCACGAGTCGATGGCCGCCGAGTTCGCACGGTGGGACGACATCGACGTGCACTACCGCGGCAAGGTCGTGACCTCCGGCGGCCACGGCTTCGCGGCCCTGAGCCGGGTCCGGCTGCTGCAGATGCTCCAACGGCGCTGCGCCGACCTGGGCATCACCGTGCGCTACCTCACCACGGCCCCGCCGACCGAGCAGTTGGCCGCCGAGTACGACCTCGTCGTGGCCGCCGACGGTGTCAACTCGGCGATCCGCACCAAGTACGCCGACTCTTTCCGGCCCTCGGTCAGCACCCACGAGTGCCGTTACATGTGGCTCGGTACGGACCTGGTCTTCGACGCCTTCCGGTTCCAGGTCCAGCCGACGCCGTACGGCGTCATGCAGGTCCACGGCTACCCCTACGACGCGCAGGGCTCGACCTTCATCGTGGAGATGCACGAGCGGGTCTGGCGCGCGGCCGGCTTCGACCGCTTCGCCGCACGCGACTTCGCCCCCGGCGAGAGCGACCACGAGAGCATCGCGCAAATCGGCGAGATCTTCGCCGACATGCTCGACGGCCACCAGCTGATCGCCAACAACTCGCGCTGGCTCAGCTTCGCGACCGTGACCACCGCCCGGTGGTCACACGGCAATATCGTGCTGCTCGGCGACGCCGCCCACACCGCGCACTTCTCCATCGGCTCGGGCACGAAGCTGGCCATGGAGGACGCCCTGGCCCTGGCGGCGTGCCTGCACGAGAACCCGGACACCGCTTCGGCGCTGGCGGCGTACGAGGCCGAGCGCCGACCGGTGGTCGCTTCCACGCAGCGCGCCGCGGCGGCCTCCCTGCGCTGGTTCGAGGACCTGGGCCGGTACACCGACCAGGAGCCGCTGCAGTTCGCGTTCAACCTGCTCACCCGCTCGCGCCGGGTCACGTACGACAATCTGAAGCTTCGCGACCCGGAGTTCGTGGCAGAGGTGAACGGCGACGCCACTCCCCCGATGTTCCGACCGTTCCACCTACGGGGACTGACACTGAAGAACCGCGTGATCGTCTCGCCGATGGACATGTACTCGGCCCAGGGCGACGGCATGCCGAACGACTTCCACCTCGTCCACCTGGGCTCCAAGGCACTCGGCGGCGCCGGCCTGGTGATGACCGAGATGGTGTGCGTCTCGGCCACCGGCCGTATCACCCCAGGCTGCACCGGGATGTACACCGAGGAGCAGGAAGCAGGCTGGCGCCGGATCGTGGACTTCGTCCACGCGCAGTCGACCGCGGCGATCGGCCTGCAGCTCGGCCACTCGGGCCGCAAGGGCTCGACGAGGCTGATGTGGGAGGGCATCGACGAGCCGCTGCCGGAGGGCAACTGGCCGGTGGTCGGACCCTCGCCGCTGCCGTACAAGCCCGGTGTGAACCAGGTCCCGCACGAGCTCACCATCACCGAGCTCGACGCGATCAAGGCCGAGTTCGTCACCGCGGCCGAACGAGGCGCCCGCGCCGGCTTCGACCTGCTGGAACTGCACTGCGCCCACGGCTACCTGCTGTCCAGCTTCCTGTCGCCGCTGGCCAACCAGCGCACCGACGAGTACGGCGGCTCGTTGGGGAACCGCCTGCGCTTCCCCCTCCAGGTGTTCGACGCGGTACGCGCCGTATGGCCGCCCGAGCGCCCGATGACGGTCCGCGTGTCGGCGACCGACTGGGCCCCCGGCGGCGTCGACGGCGCGGAATCGGTGGAGATCGCCAAGGCCTTCGCCGAACACGGCGCCGACGCCATCGACGTCTCCACCGGCCAGGTCACCTCCGCCGAGAAGCCCGAATACGGACGCTCCTACCAGACCCCGTACGCCGACCGCATCCGCCACGAAGTAGGCATCGCCACCATCGCCGTGGGAGCCATCTCCTCGTACGACGACGTGAACTCGATCCTGCTCGCAGCCCGCGCGGACCTGTGCGCCCTGGGCCGCACCCACCTGTACGACCCGCAGTGGACCCTGCACGCCGGCATCGAGCAGGAGTACAACGGCCCGGGCGCGGCGTGGCCCGCACCGTTCCGCGCCGGCGCGCGCAAGCCGGCCTCGGGCCGGACGGACGGGCCACGGCCCCGGCTGGACCTGATCCGGGAGGGCGTCGGCGAGACAGCACACGCCCGGTGGCGGCCGGGAGGGTAATCAAAGACGGCGGCGCGGCCGGCACGGAATTGCCGACCCGCCGCGAGCGCGTCACGATTCTGCGATGGAAGTCTCCATGACCCCGGCCCAGGCCAAGCGCTCGGACCGGAGACGGCAGGTCGGAGCTGTCATGGTGGCGATCGTGACGGCCGGTGTGCTCGCCGGTGTCATCGCCGCCAACGACGGCTCTCTCCTCGGCGATCCCGACCGTCCCGCCCCTCCCGATCCCCGCCTGGTTCGGCACGGTCTACGCCTTATACCGAGGTCGACTCCAAAGGGCTGCGCAGCCGCCGGTGGATCGAGAAGTACAACGTGCCGCGGTCCCATGTTGCGAAGGTCACCGTCGAGCGGTCCTCGTCCAACGGGAGCAATTCGGCGAAAGTGGCGGTCTACGATGCGCACTCCCACCGTTGGTACCTGGGAGCCCCGAACCTGTGGGGTTCCGACAGCGCCGACTTCCAAACCCAGGCCGACCGCATCGTGGCCGACTGGACCACCGCACGCAGCATCGGCCGTGGCCCCGGCTCGTACCGTCTGATCCGCAGACGAAGCCCTCGGTTTCTGATCGGCATGAGCGTGCTCGCGGCAGCGGCGACCGTCGGCTGGATTCTCGTCGCCGCCCACTCGGCACCTATGGACTGGAAAGCCCACCGTGGGCAGGGTTCCTACGGCACGTTCACCGTGACCGAGGTGATTGCTTCAAGGGTTGTTCCTACGGAGGCGACTTCGTGTCGGCCAACGCCACCGCAGACCGCCACGGCGTATCTATCGATACCCTGGCCGACAACCTCTCCGTCGGGGACCGACTGCCCGCGATCAATGTCGACGGCAGCATCGACGGGCTCGATGGCGACGGACCTGTCGCCATCGACGGCGTCGTTGAGGCCGTCACGGCCAGCCTTGCCGCCTACGCCGTCACGAAGCTCGCGTGCGACTTCCTGCGGCGCCACCGAGAGCTGCGGCGTTGACGATACGGTCGATCACCAGCTCGGGCTCGTCGGTGGACAGCGCATGCCCGCTTCCCGGGACGATTTCGACGCGGGCCGACGGAATCAACTCTGCGATCCGCTCGGCGACCTGCTCCGAGTGGTGGAGCGCACTGCGCGCGCCGAGCAAGAACTGCACTGGCACTCGGATCCTCCGCAGTTCCTCGTCGGCGAACACGTCGGTCTTCGGGAGCCTGCGACGGAAGCCCACTGACACGCGCATCAGCGCCATGAGGTCGTCGTCCAGGATCGCGCTGTTATGGACCCTGCGGGACAGCCACGGCCGCATCGGGCGCGGCGCCAGCCCGGCCATCCCTCCGAAGATCACCCATCGGTAGAACCGCCAGCCGACCTCGGCGAAGCCCGCCGGGTCCACCAGCGTGAGGCGCATTGCGCGGCCCGGGTGGTCGATCTGGTGCTTCAGCGCGATCCAGCCGCCGTATGAGCACCCGACGATGTGGGCGTCCATCACTTCCAGGCCGGTCAGCACCTCGTCCAGCCAGGCCGCCGCGTCCCGGCCGTCGGCGATCGGCTCGGTCTGCGCGCTGGCGCCGGGTTCGCCGACGGTGTCGACCGCGTAGACGGCGTGGTCTCGGCTCAGTGCTTCGACATAGCGGTGCCACATCACGGCGTTCCCGCCGGACGCGGGCAGCAGAACGAGCGGGTCGCCCGTCTCGGGGCCGGTGCGCACGACGCGGGTGGTTCCGAACCGGGTCGGCACGTCCAGCAGGGTCCGGGAAGCCGGCCACAGCTTGTCGAGAAGCTGCTCATAGGTGGTGTGGAAGCGCTCGGCGGCCTTCGCGTCCTTGAACTGGCTGACTGTCATGATACATGTGTATCACGACATGATACAGGTGTACCACGAGAGAGAGGTCACACCATGACCGCGCGGGTCGACCACGAGGAACGCAGAACCCAGATCGCCGAGGCACTGCTCCGCATCGCCGACACACAGGGCCTGCAATCGGCGAGCATGCGCGCGGTCGCGGCCGAGGCCGGCGTGTCCCTGCGCCTGGTGCAGTACTACTTCACCACCAAGGAAGCCCTGCTGCTGGACGCCCTGGCACGGCTCCAGGGCCAACTTCAGGCCCGTATGAACACCTGGATCGCCGCCGCCGGCAGCCCGCCGACCCCGCGCTCAGTAATCACCGCGATCCTGTCGTGCATCATCCCGACCGACGCCGAGAGCAGCCGCATCGCCCGGACCTACAACGGCTACTACACCCTGGTCCTCAGCGACCCGGACATCTTGGAGAAGCACGGCGCGGCCCAGCCGGCCGTATTGGAAGGCTTCCTCGCCAAGCAAGTCCAGGCAGCCCAGCAAACCGGCGAGGTTACCGCGGACACGAACCCTGAAATGGCAGCAGCAGGGCTGCTGGCCATGGTCAACGGCCTGGGCTCCAGCGTGCTCGGCGGCCAGCGTACCGGCGAGGAAGCGCTGGCGATCCTCCGGTACTACCTCGACACGACGCTCTTCACGTAGGCCAACCCGCGAGCACGCAGCCGGTCGTGCAGCCCGAAGAAGATGTCTGCGGCCTGCGTGCCCTGCCAGTCCTCCGGTAGTAGTTCCGGCGGAAGACCGGGGTCTCGGTACGGCATGCGGCGCCAGGCGTCCAGAGCGAGCAGGTACGTGGCGAACGCATCGGAGTCGGCGTCGTCGGCCGAATCCGCGTCCGACGCGGTCTTGAGGAATTGCTCGGAGAATTCCGCGTACCCGGCCTGTACCGCACCGAGGTCCCACCAGCGTGCCGCCGCGTCGCGCAGGTCGGCGTAGGCGAGGTAGTCGGCGTGGAAGAGGTCTACGTACGGAGCAAGTTCCAGCCGCTCCAGCGTGTGGCGCGCCTCCTCCGCCAGGTGCGACGGCGCGATCCACACGCCGGGCGCGGTGGCCCCGAAGCCGAGGCGGGACAGGCGCGAGCGCAGCAGGTGGCGGCGGTGGCGTTCGGTCTCCGGGACCGAGAACACCGCCAGGACCCAGCCGTCGGACAGCCGCACGTCCTGACGCAGGTAGATGCGCCGGTCGCCATCGGCCAGGATCTCCTCGGCCTCCGCCGACAGCGAGTAGCCTGCGACACCGCCGACCTGGTGGGCCTGCAGGAAGCCGCGCTGTTTCTGGCGGGAGACCGCCGAGCGGACCGCCGGGGCATCCACGCCGAGCCGGCCCAGCAGGGTCACCAGGTCCGCAACCGCGATCCAGCCGCCGAGTTCACGGCCGTAGGCGCCGAAGAACGACACGATCAACGACCGAGGCGTCGGCGCCTTCATCGCGGTGGCCTCGGGCCCCGCCCCTTCGGTCTTCGACGGTGCGCTCACTGGCTGCGGTTTCTTCCTGGCGGCGGTGGTCGCGGTCTCGGCGGGCTCGGGCGGCACAGCGGCAACATACCGTGCCACCCGCCCGGGCTCAGAGCAGATCTCTGAGCTTGAACCGCTGGAGCTTGCCGGTGTTGGTCCTGGGCAGCGCCGGTACCAAGTGCACGGCCCGCGGGTACTTGTACGGTGCGATCCTCGCCTTGACGAATTCCTGCAGCTCCTTGATGGCTGCCTCCCCGGTCGGGGCCTCCGGCCGTAGGACCACGAAGGCCGTCACCAGCTGCCCGCGGTCCGGGTCCGGCATGCCGATGACGCCGGCTTCCAGCACCGAAGGATGACGCAGCAGCGCGTTCTCCACCTCGGGACCGGCGATGTTGTACCCAGAGGAGATGATCATGTCGTCCGAGCGCGCCTGGTACCAGAAGTAGCCGTCCTCGTCGCGGATGTAGGTGTCGCCGGTGTAGTTCCAGCCGTGGCGCACGTACGTGGCCTGCCGCTCGTCGGCCAGGTACCGGCAGCCGATCGGGCCGCGCACGGCCAGCAGCCCCGGTTCGCCGTCTGGCACAGGGTGTCCGTCGGTGTCCAGGATCGCGGCCTGCCAGCCGGGCACCGGACGCCCGGTGGAGCCGGGGCGGATGTCATCGTCGGCGGCAGAGATGAAGATATGCAGCAGTTCCGTGGCGCCGATGCCGTCGATGATCTTGACTCCGGTCGCGGCGTGCCAGGCCCGCCAGGTCTCCCCCGGCAACGCCTCCCCCGCCGACACACAGCGGCGCAGGGTGCGCAGCCGGGTATCGCCGCCGGACACCTCAGGGTCGAGCATCGCCAGCATGGCGCGGTACGCGGTCGGCGCCGTGAACAGGACGCTGACACCGTGCTTGTCGATTGCCGCGAGCAGGGCCTCGGGGCTGCCACGCTCCAGCAGCACCGTGGAGGCCCCGATGTGGAGCGGGAAGATGACCAGGCCGCCGAGCCCAAAGGTGAAGCCCAGGGGCGGGCTGCCGGTGAAGACGTCGTCGGGTTCGGCCTTGAGGATGTGCTTGGCGAAGGTGTCGGCAATGGCCAAGACGTCGCGGTGGAAGTGCAGGCAGCCCTTGGGGCGGCCGGTCGTACCTGAGGTGAAGGCGATCATCGCGACGTCGTCCTGCGACGTCTGCACGGTGTCGAACTCCGGCAGGTCGGCGACGCGGGAGCACCGCTCGACCAGGTCTTCGGGCCCTTCCCCGCCGACAGTAACGACCTGCATGCCGGTCACGCCGGCGCCCGCGGCCTGCTCGTCACAGCCCGGCGCGCACAGTGCGACGCTCACCTGCGCGATCTCAGCGACGGTCGCGATCTCCTCGCTGCGCAGCAGTGGTACGACCGTGACCACCACGCCGCCGGCCTTGAGCACGCCGAACCAGCACGCCACCGTCCAAGGACTGTTCGGGCCGCAGATCAGGACGCGGTTCCCGGGCACGACCCCGAGGTCGGAGGTCAGGACGCGCGCGATCTCGTCGCTACGCCGGTCCAGGTCGCCGTAGGTCCAGGTCTCGGCATCGGAGATGAGGCACCTGCGGTCCGGCCCGAATCTGGCGATCGCGGTGTCGAGCAGGTGCCCGGCGCAGTTCAGCCGGTCGGGGTAGTGCAGTCCGTCAAGGTCGAAGCGCAGCTCAGGCCACCGGTCCGCGGCGGGCAGGCGGTCGCGGGCGAAGCTGTCGACGTGCGCTGACGGAAGCAGGTCCATCGGGTCCTCCAGGACTCCGTGGGGCTGGCTGGGCTGGCGTTACAGCGGGGTACAGCGGGTGCGGCAAAGACAGGGCCGAGCTCGACGGCTCCAGCGTACGACTTCTGTGACGGCAGTCAAGATTTTGTTACATTGACTCGTATGGAATCCGGCTCCCAGTTCCGCCTGACCCCGGCCCAGTCAGCTTTCTGCGCCCAGGTCCGCACCCTCGCCGAGACCGATCTCGCCCCGTTGGCCGAAGCCGGCGCGCCCGGCCACGTCAACCGCCCCCTGCTCGCGGCCATGGGCCGGCACGGATTGCTGGCACGCCTGTTCCCCGGCGGCGCCGACGGCCGTGCCGAAGCCGCGGCCCTGGACCTATGCCTGCTGCGGGAGTCGCTCGCGCAGGTGTCGACCGAAGCCGAGACGGCGCTAGCGCTGCAAGGGCTCGGCACGTATCCCGTCGTGCAAAGCGGGACCGAGGAACAGATCGCGCACTGGCTGCCGAAGGTGGTGGCTGGCGAGGCGGTCGCGGCGTTCGCACTGTCGGAGCCGGGCAGCGGCTCGGACGCGGCCTCCCTGTCCCTGGCCGCGACGCCCACCGCCGACGGCTGGACATTGACCGGCGAGAAGATCTGGATCTCCAACGCCCCCGAGGCCGACTTCTACAGCGTCTTCGCCCGTACTACCTCCGACGCGGGCTCGCGTGGAGTCACAGCGTTCCTGGTCCCGGCCGACCGCCCGGGTCTGGGTGGCGAGCACCTGGACATGATCTCCCCGCACCCCATTGGCCGAGTCACCTTCGACGCCGTCCCGGTCACCCGCGCCGACCTGCTCGGCGAGGTCGATCAGGGCTTCCGCGTCGCCATGCGCACGCTGGACCTGTTCCGCCCCAGCGTCGGCGCCTTCGCAGTCGGCATGGCCCAGGCGGCCCTGGACGCCTCGGTCGCACACGCCGGGCAGCGCGAAGCCTTCGGTGGCCTGCTGAAGGATTTGCAGGCTGTCTCACACAACCTGGCCGAGATGGCGACCCGCATCGAAGCCGCGCGCCTGCTCGTCTACAGCGCTGCGGAGGCCTACGACAGCGGCGAGAAGCGCATCGCCGGCCGCTCGGCCATGGCGAAGCTGTTCGCGACCGAGACCGCGCAGTTCGTCGTCGACGCGGCCGTGCAGATCCACGGCGCCGTCGCCCTGCGCCACGGCCACCTGCTGGAGCACCTGTACCGGGAGGTACGCGCGCCGCGCATCTACGAGGGTGCCTCCGAGGTGCAGCGGACGATCATCGGGCGGGAGCTGTACCGGGGCTAGGCGCCGGTTCTCCTACGCCAGCGGCTTGGCGAAGCGCCGGCAGACATGGACGCGGGTGAACTCCTCGCGCATGCGCTGCTCGTCGGCGAGTTTCGCGTGCAGGAAAAGGATCACCGGCTTCAGGCCGGGCCGGGGCTGCGGGACGGCTCGCCCCGGCTCGCCGGCCTCGGTGTAGAGGTTGGCGTAGACGTGCAGGTAGTGGTCGCTCTCGGCGAAGCCCATCGCGCGGTACCAGGCCAAGGTGTCCGGATCGTCGCGCGTCCAGGCGTCCAGGGTGGTCGCCGACGCCGCGGCGGCCCGGGCGGCCGCCTCGGCGAGCAGGGCCCGGCCCAGGCCGCGGCGCTGGTGGTCGGGGTGGACCGCGACGGTTTCGACGGTCGCCAGCGCGCCGTCGACCGCGACGTCCAGGATCGCGGCCGTCGTGCCGTCCTCGTCGATGGCGACCAGTTCGAAGCCCGGGGCGGCGATGCGCGGTCTGGCACGCCACACGTCGTCGAAGTAGGCGGTGTCCAGGAAGGACAAGACCCGGCAGCGCAGCCAGGATTTCTCGTCTTCGGGCACGTAATCGCGGATGGTGTAGCCCATGTGCGATCCCCCCGTCGTGCTCACCTCCGCCGCTCGTTGACCCGGAGCTGTCGTTGACACTCCCACAACAGGTCTGGATACGTCTCCCCGATTGTTACCAGCGCGCGCCTTCGCAGTGACTTCTCGGCGGCGGCTCGCCCGATTTGGCCGAACATGCCCTCGATCGTCGCGTCGAAGCGCGTCAGCTCCTGCCGGAGGTAGTTCACTTTCCAGCGATTCAGGGTGTTGCGGTCGGCCCGCTGGGCGTGGAGCGCGTCGCGGGGGTCGCTGTGCCGGACTGCGCGGTCGGTCAGGACGTCGGCGGACAGTCTGGGGATCGGCACTTCGTCGGCTACCAGGCGGAGCATCTCCTCACGGCGCCGGTCCCACGCCTCCCGGGCGGCCGTGGATCTGCGAGCCGCGAGTTTCAGGCGCTCCACGAACTTCGCGGTGCGCTCGGCGGCGACGACGCGCCCGAGCGCGAATTGCAGCATCGGTGCGGCGTTGCGAAAGCGCGGGATGTACTCGGTGTGGTCCGGGCTTCCCAGGAAGTCGCGGATCATCGCCGGAGTCCAGCCGCGGGCGGCGAGCTGCATGCCGTTGAGGTAGTCGTTGTCGGTGCGCGGAGCCATGGTGGCGCCCCCTTTCTCCTGTCCCCTCAGGAATCTGAAGGCACCAGGATGATTTGGGGCGAATAGTGCAGGCAAGTCAGAATGCGAATGATTCACCCGGTCGGCCGCATGATCCGGCGTGTCGCGGCGTGGAACGACTCGGGCGCGCCGTGCGTTAACCGATCATGAGCGTTTTCTTCGACATGTTCGTCCCGAGCCGGCGCCACGTCGAGGACGAACGGAACCGGCTGGAATGGACCCGCGACGAGGAGGGTGAGGGCGACCCGCACCGCGGTCCGATCGACCTGGACAGCGGCGTGGTCAGCATCAAACCCACTGGTCAGTCGGTCACCAGGCCAGCACCGCAGCGAACCCGCCACAGTGAGCCATAGCCTCCAGCTCGTCCAGCGAGGCCTCGGCCTGCCCGGCGGTCTCCGGCTCCCGCTCGCGCAGCCCGCTGTCCTCGAACTCGTCCTCGTCCAGGCGCAGGATCTGCGTGTGGTCGCAGGACAACCACAGGTCCAGGTCGAGGTCGGCAACCTCCAGGCGCGGACTGTCGGCGGAGTCGGCGAACACCACGGTGGGGCGGGTGACGTCGCAGTACCAGCCCTTGATCTTGCCGGTCCCGGTACGGACCTCCTTGATCGAGTACCAGCGGGAACGCCAGTAGTGCTCGGTCCAGATGTCACCCGGTTCGAACACGGCGAAGCCCATGTCGCGCGGGGCGTCGCCGAACCAGGGCGCGACGACCACGACGTGCTCGCCGTCGTCGTACCGGACCTCGGCCGGGTACTCGACGTCCGGCCGCGGCGCCTTCAGCAGGCGGACGTTGATGGTCGTTCCGGGCTTCAGCGTTGCGTTTCCGTCGCTCACGTTTCCCCATCATTCCAAAAACCGGTTCCCGCGGGTCGCGGTAAGTCCCGCTCCTCAGCGGGGATCGGTAACTTACGGTGAAGTAGGTTAGGGTCCTCCTGTGGCCGAACGCGAATACGTTTATCCCCCGGTGATCCGGGCTATGAAGGGTGCTTTCCGGGCGCTCGACCTGAAGGTCGACGTGCACGGGGCCGACCGGATCCCGCGCAGCGGCGGGGCGGTGTTGGCCAGCAACCACATCAGCTACCTGGACTTCATCTTCGCCGGGGCGGCTGCCTTGCCGGCCAAGCGCAAGGTGCGGTTCATGGCCAAGAAGGAGGTCTTCGACAACAAGATCTCCGGGCCGCTGATGCGGGGCATGCGCCACATCCCGGTGGACCGCGAGGCCGGACTGTCGTCCTACCGCCAGGCTCTGGACTTCCTGAAGTCCGGAGAAATCGTCGGCGTGTTCGGCGAGGCCACGATCAGCCGGTCGTTCATGATCAAGGACCTGAAGAACGGCGCCGTGCGCATGGCGCAGGCCGCCGACGTGCCGCTGATCCCGGTGGTGCTGTGGGGCACGCAGCGGATGTGGACCAAGGGCCGGCCCAAGCGGCTCTGGCAGCGGCACCTGCCGATCACGGTGCTGGTCGGCGAGCCGATGTACCCCAAGAAGGGGCAGAACTCGAACGAGCTGACCGCCGAGCTGCACGCGCGGCTGAGCGCCCTGCTCGACGAGGCGCAGGCGAACTACCCGGACAAGCCCTCGGGCCCCGAGGACTCGTGGTGGCTGCCGGCGCACCTCGGCGGCACCGCGCCAACGCTGGAGCAGGCGGCGGAGATGGACGCGCGCGGCCGCGGCGAGAACCCGGCCGAGGAAGCGGCTGCCGAGCCGGCGAAGGCCCAGGCTGCGGAACCCGCGAAGGACAAGGTCGCCGAGCCGGCGAAGGTCGAGGCTGAGGAACCGACGAAGGCCGAGGCGCCGAAGGAGGCCGAGGCCGTCGAGACCGAGGCGCCGACGAAGGTCGAGACCGCCGAGGAATCCGCGAAGACCGAGATTGTCGAGGCCGAGCAGCCGGCGGACGAATCAGGCGCGGAATCGGCTGCGGAGCCGGCTGGCGAACCCGCGAAGGAAACGGTCGCGGCCAAGGACACCGCCGAAGACGTCTGAGGACGCGCGACCCACTGCGGGTGCCGGGCGGAACCGCTGATTCCAGCTACCGTCGGCACCCGCCCGATCACCCAGTAAAGTCCCCTTTGACGTGCGATGAACTGGCACTTTACCGTCAACGCATGGATTTCCCGCCGTACGATGACGCGCCCCCGCTGGCCTCCCCGTTGGCCGGCGTGGTGGCCGCGTTCATGCCGCGCCTGGCCGAGTTCGCATTCGATCCCGGCCTGCTCGCGGCGATCGACCAGCACGCGGCGGCGGTCTGCGACACCCTCAGCATGGACACGTCCGAAGTCCTCGTCCCCAAGCAGCGCACCGTCGCCCGCGAGGACCTGAGCGACTACGTGCTCGGTTTCAAGGACGTGCTGACCGAGACCGGCTGGGAAGAGCCGGTCGGCTACGACTTCGCCACCCTGCGCCTGACCGCCATCTGCTGGTTGGTGCGTGAGCAGGACCTGCTGGCGTTCTGAGACCGGCCGGGCGGCCCACGGATAGCCAAGCACGAGCCCATCGGACAGGATCGAGTATGCGATCCCGACGTGCGGGCATGTGGTGGGGCACCGCGATCGAGGCACCCGACCCCGCCGCCCTGGCCCGTTTCTACTCCGCGCTGCTGGACTGGCCCATCGGCCATGAGGAACCCGGCACCGCTATCGTCGCGGCCTCGCCCGAGGGCCCGTACTTCGTCTTCCAGCAGGCCGACGGATTCCGTCCGCCGGTGTGGCCGCCGGTCGAGGGCGAGCAGCGGCCGATGATGCATCTCGACTTCCAAGTGGGTGACCTGGACGAGGCCGTGGCCGAAGCGGTCGCGTTGGGCGCTACGCTCGCCGCGCATCAGCCACAGGAGAACGTGCGGGTGCTCTTCGACCCGGCCGGGCACCCGTTCTGCCTGTGCCGCGACGGCGACGGCTAGCCCTTCGACCCGGTTCCAGAGCCGGAGTCGGACACGGACCCAGGCCCGGACCCGGACCCGCTGATCGAACCAATCCCGCCGATCCCGCCCCACCCCTTCTCCAGCACGGCGAACGCCACCTCGACCGTGCCCTTCGGGTCCTTACTGGCGCGGGCCAATGACGCGGTTTCCAGCGCGAAGTGCGCGAGGACCGCACACGCGGTGTCGTCCGGCGCCGCCCCGACCTCGACGGCGATCGCCGCCGCGAGCGCCCCCTCGTGGCGCATCCACATCCGGTGCCAGTACTCGCGCAGCACCGGCGTGTCCTCAACCAGGCGGCTATACGCCGCGAAGGCCTCGTCCTCGATGGGGAACTTCAGCCGCTCCAGGGTCAGCGCACGCAACGCCTCCAGGATGGACGTTCCCGGAGTCCGCTCGCGCACCGCCGCGACCAACTGGGCCTCGATCTGCGCGTCCTCGTCGAAGACCAGCGCTTCCTTGCCGGTGAAGTGCTTGAACAACGTCGTCGTGGAGACGTCGGCGGCGTCGGCGATCTCCCGGATCGACACCTGGTCGTAGCCGCGTTCCAAGAACAGGGCCAGCGCGGCGTCGGCGATGGCCTGGCGGGTGGCCGCCTTCTTCCGCTCGCGCCGTCCGGGTTGCTGGGATTCTGCTTCGCTGCCGGTCACGGCTCCATCCTAAAGCCACGGTGAACTCGATGGCAAAGTTGACTCGTTGCACTTTTGAAATGAGTGTGCTTTTCTGAGGCCATGTCCACCACACCTGCTCCGCCCCACCCCGACGCCGCCCCGCGCCACGTGCGCTGGGCCCTGCTCGGCGTCATGCTCGCGATGCTGCTCTCCATGCTCGACAACACGGTCGTGGGCACCTCGATGCCGACGATCGTCCGCGAGCTGGGAGGGTTCGACCACCTGTCGTGGGTCGTCGTCGCCTACACCCTGGCCACCGCCGCCTCGACCCCGGTCTGGGGCAAACTCGGCGACTTGTACGGCCGCAAGCACGTCTACCTGGCCTCGATCGTCCTGTTCCTGGCCGGCTCCGCGCTGTCCGGCGCCGCACAGTCGATGAGCTGGCTGATCGCGGCGCGCGCCTTCCAGGGCATCGGCGCCGGTGGGATCGGCGCGGGCGCGTTCGCGCTCATCGCTGCCCTGGTGCCACCACGGGAGCGTGGCCGCTACCAGGGCATGACCGCCTCGGTCATGGCGATCGGGACCATCGGCGGGCCGCTGCTCGGCGGGTTCGTCACCGGGCACTTCGGCTGGCGGTGGGCGTTCTACCTGAACCTGCCGCTGGGCCTGCTGGCGCTGGTCTGGTGCCAGGTCATGCTCGACCTGCCGGTGGTACGCCGACGGGCCCGGATCGACTGGGCCGGCATCAGCCTGCTGACCCTGGTGATCACGTCCGTCACGCTCGCCGCCAACTGGGCCGGGACCACCTACTCGTGGGCGTCCTGGCAGGTGATCGGGCTGTTCGCGCTCGCGGCGGCCGGCGTCGGCGCCTTCATCGCGATTGAGCGCCGCTGTCCGGAGCCGGTCCTGCCGCCGCGGGTGTTCACCGGCCAGCGCAACTTCCCGCTCGCCATCGCCCTGATCACCGCCTCGGGCGTGGTCATGTTCGGTGCCTCGCTCTACCTCCCGTTGTTCCAACAGAGCGTGCAGCACGCCACGGCGACCAGTTCCGGGCTGCTCCTGCTGCCGATGATGATCCCGATCGTCATCGTCTCCCAGCTCGGCGGGCGCTACATGTCGGCCACCGGCCGCTACAAGATCTTCCCGGTCCTCGGCGCGGCACTGATGGCCGTGGGGCTGATCCTGCTGTCGACCATGGACCCGTCCACCTCCCGTACGGCTACGAGTCTGTACATGGCGATCGTCGGGGTCGGGCTCGGCGCGCAGATGCAGATGGTCACGACCATCGCGCAGAACAGCGTCGAGATGCGCGACATGGGTGCCGCCTCGGCGAGCCTGAACCTGTTCCGCACGGTGGGAGGGTCGATCGGGGTGGCGGTGTTCGGCTCGTTGTACAACCGGCAGGTGAGCCATGAGGCTTCGGCCGTGCAAGGCGTTGCGAACGGCTCGCACCTGATCTTCCTGATCACGGGCCTGGTCTGCGCGGTCGCGTTCACGGCCGCGCTGGCAATCAAGGAAGTGCCGCTGCGCAAGGCGACGGGTCCCGGCGTCACACCGGCCGGCTCGCCGGCGCTGGCCGACCGGGGCGCACGCTGACCGCACGGCTACAGCTACAGCTAGAACTAGAACCTGGGACTAGAACCAGAGCTACAACGACGAACTCCAGGGCGCGGGCCCGATCTCGCCGGACCCGCACCCTGGCGTTCCCTGTGCCGGCTCCTCGCCGACCTCAGCGCGTCATGCCGTCGTACCGGGCTCCCGGCCGTATGGCATGTTCGTCTGGGTGGACCCCTGCGTGTCGGAGGGCTGCCCGGCGCGGGCGTCGGCGCGGCCCTTCTGGTACGCCAGCGCGTTCTGCTGCACCGAGGCCTGCACCCGGGTCGTCTCGGCCTCGGCCTTGGTCAGCATGCGCTCCCAGCGGGACCGCATCGGTTGGATCAGGCCGCCGCCGATGCCGACGATCGCGATGCCGGCCATGGTGAACAGCACCGCGTTCAGGATCGGGCCCAGGACGAAGGTGGCGACGCCGATCTGCGACAGCGCCGCGATGGCACCGATGAAGGCGATGAACGACCAGGCCACCCAGCCCAGCAGCCGTCCGTAGGAGGCCGCGGACAGGACGTTGGTGATGAACTCGCGGGCCACGTTCGCCAGCCACATGGCCACGACGACGATGACCAGCGCGACGATCGCCTTGGGGATCCAGGCCACCACGCTGTGGATCATGGTGCTGATCGGGTTGGGCCCGAACACGCCCAGCGCCAACTGCAAGAACACCAGCAGCAGGCCGTAGTAGACGACCTTGACCAGGATGGTGGTGGTGTCCCACTTGGAGTTCGCCAGGACCCGGCCCGCGCCGGCCTTCTCGGCCATCCGCTCCACGCCGATCCGGCGCAGCAGCGCGTCCAGCAGCTTGGCGATCACCCGGCAGATCAGCCAGCCGATGAGCATGATCACGGCGAACGCGATCAGCTTCGGGATGATGCGCGTGACCGAGGTCCAGGCGTCCGTGATGCCCGAGCCCCAGTCGACCGATAGTGCGAGTCTCGGTCCCATGTAGGTTCCTCCATCGATGCGGTGACGGGGCAGATCCCCACAACGTTGGTAACACCCGTATTTTGACGCCGCACTTCAGAAGCCGGGTCACAGTACTCCGGTCAGGTGTCAGGAGTGACGGCCACCCGAGTGTGTGTTCGAATTCGACGGCCCTGCGGTAGCACAGTGACGTGATTCGGGGGCAGCACCAGCCACGTTGCCAATATCGCGCCGCGTGCCGGCGGCCCAGACTTGACTGTGGCTTCTGTCCGGCCGCGCAGTACGTACTCCTGGAGGACCGGTGACCCGATCGTCGTTCGCAGATCTCGTCTTCACCGGCGGCCCGTGCTACACCGTGGACCCGGCGCGCTCGTGGGCCGGGGCGGTGGCCGTCGCCGGCGGGCGGATCGCCGCGGTCGGACGGCCCGCCGACGTCGAAGACCTGATCGGGCCGGACACCGAGGTCGTCGACCTGACCGGCAAGCTGCTGCTGCCCGGCTTCCAGGACGCCCACGTCCACCCCGTCCTCGGCGGTACCACCTTGCGGCTGTGCGACCTGCACGAACTACACACCGCCAAGGAGTACCTCGACGCCGTCGCCGACTATGCGCGCCGCAACCCACAGGCTCCGTGGATCCGCGGGGGCGGATGGAGCCTGGAGGCCTTCCCCGGCGGTATGCCGACCAGGCAGATGCTGGACGCGGTCGTCCCGGACCGGCCGGTTGCACTGCCGAACCGCGACGCCCACGGCATGTGGGTCAACAGCAAGGCGCTGGAGATGTGCGGGATCACCCGCGACACCCCGGACCCGTTCGACGGCCGGATCGAGCGCGACCCAGACGGCGAGCCCACCGGGTGCCTTCAGGAAGGGGCGATGGCACTGGTCGACCGGCACCTGCCGGTCCCCACGCGGCAGGAGTTGGCCGACGGCCTGCTGGCCGGCCAGGCGTACCTGCACTCGTTCGGGATCACCGCCTGGCAGGACGCGTGGGTCGGCACCGGCCTGGGCATCGGCGACGTC
Source organism: Catenulispora sp. GP43 (assembly GCF_041260665.1). Classification (NCBI taxonomy): domain Bacteria; kingdom Bacillati; phylum Actinomycetota; class Actinomycetes; order Catenulisporales; family Catenulisporaceae; genus Catenulispora; species Catenulispora sp. GP43. The sequence continues at coordinate 67,150 of NZ_JBGCCT010000019.1, forward strand.
TTCGAGACCTACCGCGACGCCGAGGCCCGCGGCGTCCTGACGGCACGGGTCGCCGGGGCACTGTGGTGGGAGCGCGATGGCGGCCTGGAGCAGCTGGAGCTGTTCCGGAAGCGCCGCGCGGCGGCGGGGACGGGACGTTTCAGGGCCCGCACGGTGAAGATGATGCTCGACGGCGTCGCCGAGAACCACACCGCCGCGCTCCTGGACCCCTACCTGGACCGCTGCGGGTGCACCACCGACAACGCCGGCCTGGACTTCATCGACCCGGACGCGCTCAAGACCTACGTCACCGCCCTGGACGCCGCCGGCTTCCAGGTCCACTTCCATGCACTAGGCGACCGCGCTGTCCGCAACACCCTGGACGCGCTGGAGGCGGCGCGCGCCGCGAACGGCGCCGGTGGCCGTCACCACCTGGCGCACCCGCAGGTCGTGCACCCGGACGACGTCGCGCGGTTCCGCCGGCTCGGTGCGACGGCGAACATCCAGCCGCTGTGGGCTGCGCATGAGCCGGCGATGGATGAGCTGACCATCCCGTTCTTGGGCGAGGAGCGTGCCGCGTGGCAGTACCCGTTCGGCTCGCTCAGCCGTGCGGGGGCGACCCTGGCGGCCGGCTCGGACTGGTCGGTGAGTTCGCCGAACCCGCTGTGGGGCATCCACACGGCGGTGAACCGGGTGGAACCGGGCTTGTCGGAGCAGGAGTTCGTGGCGCGCAAGGTGTTCTATCCGGAGGAGCGGCTGGAGTTGGGCCAGGCGGTCGCGGCGTACACTGCCGGGTCGGCGTACCTGAACCAGCTGGACACGCTGGCCGGCTCGATCGAGGTCGGCAAGTTCGCCGACCTGGTGGTGCTGGACCGGGATCCGTTCGACGGGCCCGTGCACGGGATCGGCGAGGCGCGGGTGCTTCGGACGTTCGTGGAGGGCGCACGGGTGTTCGCCTCCGAATAAGGGGGAAGGCACGTCGATCACGCAGTCGTATGCTCCGGACATGCACAGCACCTTGACCGAGCACGCCCGGTGCCTCTACGGAGACGAGTACCGGCCGACTCCAGAGTGCAGCCAGCAGAACAAGCATTCCGACGCCTATTTCGTCGAGGAGCTGACCTTCGCCGGCGCCGACGCGATCCTGGCCATGCTGCACGAGTTGTCCCCGCGGCTGTTCGACGGCTATTTGCCGATCTGGATCCGGAACCTGTCGTATCGGCTGTTACTGCTTCAGCGGCCCGACGATCCGGCGCTGATGCGGGAAGCCGCCGCGAGTCTGCTGCTGCACGGTCCGGACTGGGACGACATCGCCACCGATCTTCAGCGGCGGGCCGACGCGTTGGACGCCGACTGATCTTCGGGCCGGGCCTGGATGTCGCTTGCTAGTGCTCCAGCTCCGGCTTCGGTCCTTGGTCCAGTCGTTGCTACGGTCGTTGCTCGGGGCAGTCGGCCGGAACCCACCGTGCATCCAGGTCCTCACACACGATGGTCACGGTGCCGGTGTGACACGCGATCTCGTGGCTGCACCCGAGGTCATGGGGCAGGATCTCGTCCAGGACGACGGTCTGCCCGCCCCACTTGTCCGCGGGATCGTTGACCATCTTCAGTGTGCTGAGGCCGCGGTAGGTGATCCGCAGGTCCTCCTCGTGCTTCCAGCAGTTGTGGCGCAAGAGGACCTCGAGGGTGGCGCCGTTGTCGTCGGTGCCGAAGCGGAGCGTGTCGATCGTCAGGTCCTTGACGCAGCGCTCGCCGACGAAGTCGTAGTGGTCCGGGTCGGTAGCGAAGGCGCGGGCGCCAGGTGGTAGCTCCGGGGCAAGCTCGGACAGCTGATCCAGGTAGACCAAGGGGTTGATCAGGTTCCCCTGGTCGGTCACCTGGATGTCGACGAATCTCACTGGCTGCTCCCTGTCGTCCTGCCGGCCATTTTCAGAAGGCTTTCTGCAGGAACTTCTTCAAGTCGGGTCCGACCTGCGCTGCGAGCGGCAGCGAGGTGTTGACGTAGTCGGTCGCCGGGTTCGGGGTTCCGCTGATCTGCTGGTAGAGGTGGTTGGCGTTCGGGACCTCGTCATGGACGACGGCGCTGTCCCCCTTCAGCGCGGCCAGCAGCGGAGCCGTATCCGCGTCGCTGACCTGCGAGTCCTTGGTCCCGTGTAGTACGAGCACCGGCATGTGGGAGCCGAGGCTCCTGGCCAGCGCGGCCGGGTCCTGCTTGTCTTCCTGCTCCAGGATCGGCACGTTGGTCGGCGACAGGAGCGCCGCGATGCCCTTGTCGTCCAGCGGCGTGGTCACCCCCTGGCCGGCGCGGATGCTCGCGAAGGCGGTGTGAAGCTGCTGGATGAGCAGGTTCGCGGCGGCCGGGGTGATCGTCCCGGCTGCGGCTGCGGCCTGGTAGCCGGCGGTGTACTGGCGGTCCAGCAGGTCGATGAATCGGATGCCCACGGTGGAGGCGAGGATCAGTGCGTGTGGGGCGTCGGGGGTGTCGGCCAGCTTGTGTGCGAGCCAGAGCGCGTAGAGGCCGCCTTCGCTGTGGCCGAGGATGATCATCTTGTGCGGGTCCACGCCGGGTTGGGCGGCGAGCGTGCGGTAGGCATCCAGTGCTTCATCGGCATAGAGGCCGAACGTGATGCCCTGGCCGTTGGTGTGGGTGGCCAGGCCCGTCTGGCCGCTGCCGAGCTTGTCGTACCGCAGGGAGCTCACACCATCGAAGGCGAGGCTCTGCGCGAAGCGCTGGTAGGTGTTGCCCTCGGCCAGTTGTGCGTCGTTGCCGTCGCGGTCGGTGGCACCGCTGCCGGCGATGATCAGGACGGCCACGCCCGCGCGCTGCTTGCCGGTACCGGGTTGGAAGGTGCCGTAGATCGTGTCGCCGCTGCTGATGAAGGTGAGGTCGTGGCCCGCAGCGGCCGGGCGCTGCGTCACCGTTCCGGCCGAACTACACGCTGCCAGGACCAGCGCGGCTGCCGCGACGACTACTACGGCCTGGATGGCGCGGATGGTACGCATGGTGTCCCCCTGATCCCTGCGTGTTCGACATCGGATCCGTGACTCCAGCATGCGCCTGGAACATATGAACGCGGCCGGCTACCGCACAACAATCGTGCGACTACTAGTGCACGATCGGGCTTCGCCGTTCCAGCAGCAGTACGTCGCGCCACACACCGGCGACCGTCTTACCGATGCGTTCCTGGCGTCCCAGTACGCGGAACCCGTGCCGTTCGTGCAACGCCAGGCTCGCGGTGTTCTCGGGGAAGATCCCGGCGTTGATGGTCCAGACACCGGCCGCCTCGGTCGAGGCGATGAGCGCGCTGAGCAGCCGGTTGCCGATGCCGCGGCCGCGGGCTGCCGGGTCGACGTAGACCGAGAGTTCGACGACACCGGCGTAGCACGCACGCTTCGAGATGCCCGAGACGACGACGTACCCCAGGACTGCGGGCTTCGCCGCGTCTCCGGCCTCCGTGTCCAGGGCCACGAACCGGTGTTCGGCCAGTTTCCCGGCGTCGAACACCTCCCAGCTCGGCGCCGCGGTCTCGAAGGTGGCGTTCCCCTCGTCGATGCCGTCCTGGTAGATGCGCAGGACATCGTCGGCGTGGGCGGCCGTCATCGGGGCGATCACGATGGACGCAGTCATGACCGGAGGGTAGAACGGAGCGGTTTCCCCGGTGTTTCATCGGAAAATCGGCAGGCGGCCGCGGCATGTGCGCCTCTACCCTGCCGACCATGGAAACGCACGGACGCTATCTGAACGTGGTCGATATCGAGGCCACCTGCTGGACCGGCAAACAGCCGCCGGACCAGGTGTCCGAGATCATCGAGATCGGGCTGACGGTTGTGGACCTGCACGAGCTCGTACGGGTCGGGAAGCACCAGATCATCGTACGGCCGCAGCGCTCGACCGTGAGCGCGTTCTGCACCGAGCTCACCGGATGGACCCAGGAGCAGGTCGACACCGGTGTGACCTTCGGGCATGCCTGCGACCAGCTGCGGCGGGAGCACTACGCCGACTCGCGCGCGTGGGCGAGCTGGGGCGACTACGACCGTAAGCAGTTCCAGCGCCAATGCGGCGCCGCCGACGTGCGGTACCCCTTCTCCTCGGTGCACACCAACGCTAAGCAGCAGTTCGCCGTGGCCAACGGCTGGCCGAAGGGCGTCGGCATGCACCGTGCGCTGGACGTGGCGAACCTGCCGTTGGAAGGCCGCCACCACTGCGGCGCCGATGACGCGTGGAACATCGCGGCCCTGATATTGCAGCTGATGGCGCGCGACGCCTGGACCGGCACCGGTACGAACACGGGGGCGGATACACCATGAGTGACGAGCAGATCCTAGGCGGCGGATTGGCGAACCTCGGCCAGGTACTCAAACGGGGCGACACGGTGGAACGTCCCGCTCCCCCGCACGCCGCCGCGCTGCACGCCTACCTGCGTGCGCTGCACGACGCCGGGTTCGACGGCGTGCCGGAGCCGAAGGAGCTGAACGGGGATCGCGAGGTGCTGAGCTTCGTGCACGGCGACGTCGCGATTCCGCCGTACCCGCAGTGGTCACGCGATGAGGACGCACTCGCCTCGGTGGGGCGGCTGCTGCGCCGGATGCACGACGTGGCCGCCGACATCCCGATCCCGGACGCGAAATGGCCGACGGAGTTCAGCGACCCCGGAGCCGGCGCAGCCGACCGGCTCGTGCTGTGCCACAACGACGCCTGCCTGGAGAACATCGTCTTCCGCGACGGCCGGGCGGTGGCCCTGATCGACTTCGACTTCGCCGCGCCGGGGCGGGCTCTGTGGGACCTGGCCATGTGTGCGTGGTACTGGGTGCCGATGGTTCCGCAGGCCATCGCGGCCGTCGAAGGGTTCGACGGGATGGACAGCCCGGCCCGGTTGCGGATCCTGGTCGACGCCTACGGGCTCGACGACGCGGAACGCCGAGCGCTCCTGGAGTTGTTCGCGCCGGCCGTCATCACGATGCAGACGTTCATGAAGGCCCGCGTGGCCGCCGGCGACCCGGTGTTCACCGAGGTCGACACGATGCGCGATCCGCTGCGGTACGACAAGATTCTGACCTGGCTCGAGGACCAGCACGAGACGTTCCTGGCGGCACTTAGCACCGACCGCTAGCGGCGGCTGGCAGCGGATCAGACGTCGGAGGAACAGCCCTCGAAGGACGGCCTCCAAGTACTAACTCCGGTAGCTCGTCCGGGATCCGCCACCGCCTGTCCGGCAGCCAGCGCCGCGAACCGCCTCTACGACCCCGTCCTACGAACGCAGCGCGCGCTCCAGGTCCGCGTACAGGTCCTCCGGGTCCTCCAGACCCACCGAGACCCGCAGCACCGAGGCGTGCGGCTTGGCGTCGGCGGCGACCGGCCGGTGGGTCAGCGAGGCCGGGTGCTGGATCAGGGTGTCGACACCGCCGAGGGACACCGCGTGGGTGATCAGCCGGACCGAGTCCGCCGCGCGCGCCGCCGCGTCGTAGCCGCCGCGCACGGACATCGCGAACACCGCGCCGGGGCCGGCCATCTGGCGTCCGACGAGCTGCTGCGGGTCGCATTCGGCCAGGCCCGGGTAGTAGACGCGCTCCACCGCCGGGTTCGCCAGCAGGCGGTCGACGAGCTTCTCGGCGTTCTGGGACTGGTGCCGGATGCGCAGCGGCAGCGTCTGCAGGCCGCGGTGCAGCAGGTAGGACGACAGGGGGTGCAGCACCGAGCCGGTGATGGCGCGGATCGGGCGCAGGCGTTCGGCCCAGGCCTCGGTGGTGGCGACGACGCCGGCCAGGACGTCGCCGTGGCCGCCGAGGTACTTCGTGGCGCTGTGCACGACCAGGGTGGCGCCGAAGTCGGCGGGCTTCTGCAGGATCGGCGTGGCGAACGTGTTGTCGACCAGCAGCGGGACGTCGCCGCACTGCTCGGCGACGCGCGCCAGGTCCAGCAGTTCCAGGGTCGGGTTGGCCGGGGTCTCCAGGATCACCAGGCCGGTGTCGGGGCGGCGGGCGGCGGCGATGCCGTCGGCGGCCGCCCAGGTCACCTCGGTGCCGAGCAGGCCGCTGGCCAGCAGGTGGTCGCTGCCGCCGTACAGCGGGCGGACGGCGACGACGTGCCGCTTGCCCTCGGCGGCCGCGGCCAGCAGGCACGCGGTGATCGCGGCCATGCCGGAGGCGAACGCGACGGCGGCCTGGGTGTTCTCCATGCGCGCCAGTGCTTCCTCGAAGCGCGCGGTCGTCGGGTTCCACAGCCGCTGGTAGACGTGGCTGCCGCCGTTGATCGGCGTGCCGCCGCCGGCGAGGGCCTCGTAGCTGTCGCCGCCCAGGCCCACGTTCGGCAGCGGGTTGGTGGTCGACAGGTCGATCGGGGGGACGTGGACGCCCAGGGCGGCCAGGTCGTCACGGCCGGCGTGGACGGCGATGGTGTCGGGCAGTGCGGAGGCGGGCAGCATGCGGTCATTGTTGAAGATACGTCGGCAGGATGGGAAGTGTCGCGAATAAGATTCTGTTCAGGTCATAGCATTCATTGAAAGATTCAGCGGCATCGGTGACACTGACCGGTATGCCGAATGATCTGCGAGCTGCCCGGCCGGTCCTGGACGACACCGACCGCGCGATCCTGGCGGTGCTGGCGGCCGACGCGCGCACCCCGAACAACGCGATCGCCGAGGCGGTGGGGATCGCGCCGTCGACGTGTCTGGCGCGGATCCGAACGCTGCGCGAGCGCGGCGTGATCCGCGGGTTCCACGCCGACATCGATCCGGCGGCGCTCGGGCGCGGGCTGCAGGCGATGATCGCGGTGCGACTGCGGGCGCACACGCGCGAGCGCGTGCAGGAGTTCATCCGGGACGTGCCGGGTCTGCCGGACGTCGTCGGCGTGTGGCACGTGGCCGGCGCCGACGACTACCTGCTGCACATCGCGGTCGCCGACTCCGACGCGCTGCGGGACTTCGTCCTGGAGCACCTGACGACACACCCGGCGGTCGGGCACACCGAGACCAGCTTGATCTTCGGGCATCTGCGTGGCGCGGTCGGGGCCACGGCGCCGGCCACTGCCTCGGCCACAGCCACTGTCTCGGCCACGGCGGCGGCAGCGGCCCCTGCATCCACGACGTCGTCCGTCGGCCGAGTGGTAACCGACTAAACCGGTGTACGCCCGCTACCGGCCGAGGGCTAGAGTCGGGGCGTGACCACTGAGAATCCGTTTTACCGCCGCAGCACGCTGCCCTATGAGCTGCCGCCGTTCGCCGACATCCGCGAGGAGCACTACATGCCGGCCTTCGACGCCGGCTTCTCCGAGCACCTGGCCGAGATCGCGGCGATCGCCCAGAACCCCGAACCGGCGACGTTCGAGAACACGATCGTGGCCATGGAGCGCGCCGGGGCCCTTCTGGGCCGGGTCGCCTCGGTGTTCTTCCCGCAGACCTCCTCCGACACCAACGACGCCGTGCAGGCGATCGAGCAGGAGATCAGCCCGCGCTGGGCCGCGCACATGGACGCGATCAACCTGGACCCGGCGCTGTTCGCTCGTATCGACGACCTTTACGAGCGCCGCGCGGACCTCGGACTGAGCGAGGTCGGACTACGACTGCTGGAGAAGCACCACCTGAACTTCGTACGGGGCGGCGCGAAGCTCTCGGCGGCCGACAAGGACCGCTTGCGGGAGCTCAACGAGCAGCTGGCCGCGCTGTCCACGGACTTCGACCGGAACCTGCTGGCCGCGAACAAGGCCGGACAGCAGGTGTTCGATTCCGCCGATCAGCTGGCGGGCCTGTCCGCGGACGCGGTCGCGGCGGCGAAGGAGAACGGCGAGGCGGTCGGGCTGCCGGGCAAGTACGTCATCTCCCTGAAGAACTTCTCGAACCAGACGCAGCTGGCCTCGTTGGACGACCGGGAGACACGCCGGGCGCTGCTGACGGCGTCCCTGGAGCGGGCCTGGGACACCAACGGCCCGATCGCGGTGCGGATGGCCGGGCTGCGGGCCGAGCGCGCGGCGCTGCTGGGCCACCGTTCGTACGCCGAGTACGCACTCCAGGACCGGACGGCGCGAACCACCGAGGCGGTGGAGGACCTGATGGCGCGGCTGATCCCGGCCGCGGTGGCGAACGCCGGCAAGGAGGCCGAGGCACTGCGCGCGCATCTGCCGGCCGGTGAGAGCCTTTCGGCCTGGGACTGGACGTACTACTCGGAGAAGGTGCGCCTGGCCGAGTACGACGTCGACTCCGAGGCGCTGCGGCCCTACCTGGAGTTGGACGCCGTGCTGGTCGACGGGGTGTTCCACGCCGCGGAGATGGTGTACGGGATCACCTTCACGGCCCGCCCCGACCTGGTCGCTTACCACCCTGACGTGCGGATCTGGGAGGTCTTCGACGCCGACGGCTCCGGGATCGGGCTGTTCCTCGGCGACTTCTACGCGCGCGGCTCCAAGCGTGGCGGTGCGTGGATGACGAACTACGTGCACCAGTCGCATCTGCTCGGCCAGTCGCCGGTGATCGTGAACAACCTGAACGTGGCCAAGCCGCCGGCCGGCGAGCCGACGCTGCTGACCTGGGACGAGGTCCGCACGTTGTTCCACGAGTTCGGGCACGCGCTGCACGGCCTGTTCTCGGACGTGGAGCACCCGACGTTCTCCGGTACGAGTACGCCGCGGGACTTCGTGGAGTACCCGTCGCAGGTGAACGAGATGTGGGCGGAGTGGCCGGACGTCTTGGCGAACTACGCCAAGCACTACCTCACCGGTGAGCCCGTTCCGGCGGACCTGCTGGAGCGGATGGCCGAGGCGGAGAAGTTCGGCCAGGGCTTCGCGACCGTGGAGATCCTCGGCGCGGTGATGCTGGACTGGGCCTGGCACACGATTTCGGCCGGCGAGGACCCGGGCGAGGCCAGGGAGTTCGAGGCGGCGGCGCTCACGCGCTACGGGCTGGCGGTGCCGGAGATCCCGTCGCGGTACCGCACGAGCTACTTCGCGCACATCTGGGGCAACGACTACTGCGCCGGCTACTACTCGTACTTGTGGAGCGAGGTCCTGGACAAGGACACGGTCGACTGGTTCAAGGAGGGCGTGCAGCAGGGGCGGTCGATCCGTGAGAGCGGCGAGGCGTTCCGGCGTGCGGTGCTCTCACGGGGCGGGAGTGTGGACCTGATGGCGGCGTTCGCGCATTTCCGGGGGCGCGCGCCGGAGGTAGAACCGATGCTGAAGGCCCGGGGGCTGGCGGTCTGAGATGGTTCGGTTGGGGCGGTCGCGCCGGGTGGAGCACGCCCGGCGCGGTCGGCCGGATCAGCCGGATCAGCCGGATCAGCCGAGCTTCAGCTTGAAGCCCACGTGCGAGGGCACGAATCCGAGCCGCTCGTAGAACCGGTGCGCGTCGGGACGCTGGGCGTTCGAGGTGAGCTGCACCTGCTTGCACCCGGCGTTCTTCGACTGCTCGATGGCCCACTGCATCATCTGCGTGCCCAGGCCGCTGCCGCGCTCGCTGGTGGCGACGCGCACGCTCTCGATCATCGCGCGCTTGAGTCCCTGCTGGGCCACGCCGGGGATGAACGTGAGCTGGAACGTACCGACGGCGACGCCGGCGCGTTCGGCGACGATCAGGCGCTGGTTCGGGTCGGCGTCGAGCTCTGCGAAGGCCGCGAGGTAGGGCGCCATGTCCTCGGGGTCCTCGCGGGTGGAGCCGAGCTTGTCGTCGGCGAGCATGGCGACGATGGCGGGCAGATCGGCGGCGGTGGCGTCACGAAGGATCAAGGACTCGGTCATAGATCGGCACTGTAGCTGGCACACTGGCGGGATCGCGGCAGCGGGAGGGGATCATATGACAGCGACCGGTTCGATGTTCGGGCTCGCGTTCGGGGACTGTATGGGCAAGCCCACGGAGTTCCAACGGTTCGAGGAGATCGTGCGGCTGTACGGCCCGCAGGGTCCTTCCGACCTTCCGGCCGGCGGCCTGGTCACGGACGACACGCAGATGGCGCTGGCTGTCGCCGATGCCCTGCTGGAGCAGCCCGGCGGCGCCGATCTGGCGGTGGAGCCGTTCACCGCCTCGTTGATCGAGCACTTCCTGGCGTGGGCGAAGTCGCCGGACAACAACCGGGCGCCGGGTATGACCTGTCTGCGTGCCATCGGCAACCTCGGCAACGGCCTGCCGTGGCCGCAAGCCACGCAGCGCGGCTCGAAGGGGTGTGGCGCGAACATGCGCGTGACCCCGATCGGCCTGCTGCCGGATGTGCCGGAGACGACCATCGCCGGCGCCGCGCAGTTGCAGGCGGCCCTGACCCACGGCCACGCGACCGGCCTGGCCGCCTCGGATCTGACCGCTTGCGCGACACGCTGGCTGGCGCAGGGGATGGCGCCGTCGGATCTGGTTCCGGCGCTGCGGGAACGCTGTCAGGAACAGCGGCGTATCTACCACGGGGACTGGCTCGGCGATGAGTTGTGGCGGGTGCCGATGCGGAACTCGCCGGAGGACTTCATCGAGGCCGGCTGGGTCGAGTGCGGCATGATCCTCGGCGTGCTGGCCAAGGCGGCGCAGAACCCGGATCCGGCGCTGGACCCGTGTGACTACACCGGTGAGGGATGGATCGCCGAGGAGGCGCTGGCGACCGCGCTGCTGTGCTTCCTCATGTACTCCGACGAGCCGGTGCGTGCACTGGGCCGGGCTGCGGCCACCGGCGGCGACTCGGACTCGATCGCGGCGCTGGCCGGGGCTTTCCTGGGGGCGCGGCACGGGATCGAGGCGTTCCCGGCGGCCTGGCCGGAGCGGATCGAGTACCGGGAGCGGCTGGCCCGGTCCGGCGCCGCATGGGATGTGGGGCGAGCGTGAGCGGTACGGCGTTCGAGGTCTGGCGTCAGGACGACAACGGGAACCGGTACCTGATGACCACCCATACGGACCGGGCCTCGGCCGAGGCTGCCGTCGCCGAGATCGAGGCCGGGGTGCCGCACAAGCAGCTGTACTACGTAGTAGAACGGCCAACTTCGCCACGGCAGGGCTGATCGAGGCCTGGTATTAACTCCGATCAGCCCGCGTGGAACGAACGCTGCGTGGATCCCTCTGTGGTTCAGGCGCCCTTACGTGCGTTGGCGACGATCGCCTCGACGTAGGTCGGCCACAGTTCCTCGGGCAGATCGTGGCCGGCGCCGGGGATGATCAGCGGCTCGATCCCGAGCGCGGCGGCGGTGGCACGGCCGCCGCTGACGTCGACGAGCTTGTCGGAGTCGCCGTGGACGACGGCGCTGGGCACGCTGACTGCGGCCAGCCCCGCGGTGCGGTCGGGCGAGGCGACGATGCAGGCGAGTTGGCGCGCGGAGCCGGCGGGCGTGAAGGAACGATCGTACGCCTCGCCAATGCGGGCCTGCAGCTCGACGGTCGGCGTCGGGTAGGCCGGGGAGCCGACGGTCTCGAACATCTTCTGCCCGCGGTCGATCGCCTCCTCGCGGTTGGTCGCGGCCGGGCTCAGCAGCAGCGTGATCACCTCGGCCGAGGGCTGCCCGACGTCGTGGGCGCCGGTGGTGGACATGATCGAGCACAGGGTGCGCAGCCGGCCCGGGTGGTCGATGGCGAACTGCTGCGCGATCATGCCGCCCATCGACAGGCCGACGATGTGCGCGGATTCGTACCCGAGCGCGTCGAGCAGGCCGGCGACGTCGCCAGACAGGTCGGACATCTGGTAGGGGACGCCGGAGGTGTCGCCGCCGAGCAGGTCACCGAAGCTGGGCGGGGGCACGTCCAGGATCGTGGACAGGCCGCAGTCGCGGTTGTCGAAGCGGACGACGTGGAAGCCCTCGTCGGCGATGGCCTGGCAGAACGGCTCCGGCCACGCGATCATCTGCGTGCCCAGCCCCATGATCAGCACCAGCGGCGGGGCGCTCGGATCGCCGAACGTGTCGTACTCGAGCTCGACGCCGTTCGCTGGGGCCTTGGGCATGCCGTCCTCCTAGATCTCGCCGCCGGAGCCTTGGTGGAAGTCAGACGGATCCGGCTGATTCGGCAACCCTAGCTCGCACAGCGGGCTGTCGGCCCCGCTTGGCACAATGGAGGCATGCTGACCGCTTTGCTGGACACCCCGATCGGCACGCTCAACATCGGGGCGAGCGCCCGCGGCCTGCGCCTGGTGCAGTTCCCGCGCGACCGCGAGCGGGACCAGCCCTTCGCCACCGGCGAGCAGGGCGCCAAGCCCGACCGCATCGCGCAGGCCCAACTCGACGAGGCGGTCCTGCAGCTGACGGAGTACTTCGACGGCGACCGCACCGAGTTCGACATCGCCCTGGACTGGTACGGCGTGAACGGCCTGCGCCTGACGGTCCTCAAGCTCCTGGCCGAGGTCCCCTTCGGCGAGACGGTGACCTACGGCGACTTGGCGAAGGGTTCGGGGGCCGGTGTGACGGCCTCGCAGGCGGTCGGCGGGATCATGGGCAGCAATCCGCTGCCGATCGTCGTGCCCTGCCACCGGGTGCTGGCCGCCGACGGTCTGGGCGGATTCGGCGGCGGGCTGCGGACGAAGGAGTGGCTGCTGGCGTGGGAGGGCGTGATGCCGCCGGCGCTGGATTGGGGTGTCTGAGGGGGCCCTGCGGCGGGGTGGCTGTCGTTCAGGTGACGGACGTTCAGGCGGCCGTCGTTCGGGTGGCTGTCGTTCAACCAAGGCTTTGGTACCACCACCGGCCTCAGCCGAGCCTGGCCCTGATCTGTACTCCGACCTCGGCGAACCCCAGCGCCTCCGCGACCCGCAACGAGGCCGGCACCCGCGCCCGCCACTGCGGCACCATGCCGGCTGTGAGAGCGTGTTCGATCGCGCTGGACGCCGCCACCTTCGCCAGCCCGCGCCCGCGAGCTCGGGGTGCGGTCAGGATCGCCATGTGTGCCGTTCGGCGCGGCCATGCCACATAGCCGGCGGCGGCGATGATCTCGCCGCAGTCGCGGATCCCGAACGCCGGTGACGTGAGCTGGCCGATGCTCACCTCGGCGCGTTCCTCCGGGGTGCACCGCTGTTCAAGCGCCCGCAGGTCGGGGTGGTCGACGGGGAGTTGCTCGACGGTCGGCCCCGGGAACGGCCGGAACCGGTCCGCCGCGAGATATGCCAGGGTCACCGGCCCGATCATCTCGGCGGCCGGTAGGGCCTGCGCCGCGTTCGCCGGGTCGTAGAGACTCTGCGGTGTGTGATCGGCGAGGCGTGCGCCGATTTCGTCGGCGCTCACCTGGTCGGGGGCAGTGCCGATCCCGCTGTCCCCTAGTAATACCAGGCCGATCCAGCCCGCAGGGCATATCCCGGATCGGGGCGAGGCGACAACGCTGACCCCCCGATCCGGGAAGGCGACCGGGGCCGCGGCGATGTCCGTCCACAGCTGCCGGGCAGCCGTGAGCAGCTGTTCGTCGGCCATGGGCTGAGCCGCGCTCACCGCCCCGGCGCCGGGTCGGTGGCGAGGCGCGCGTGGATGTGCTCGTCGTGCAACTTGTCGTCCCCGTACTTGAACGAGCTGCGGGTCGTCCCCTCATGCAGGAAGCCGCACTTCTCCGCGACGCGGCATGAGGCCAGGTTCTCCACCCCGTGGATCAGCTGCACCCGCGTGAGCTCCAGGGCTCCGAACGCCCACTGCGTGACCGTCCCGACGGCCGTCGTGGCGATGCCGCGTCCGCGGGCCCACGGCGCGACGCGGTAGCCGAGCTCGCCGGCCGACAGGCCGAGGTCGATCTTGTGTAGCGAGATCATGCCCAGCATCCGTCCCTCGACGGCCTCGTACACCCCGAACATCGCGGACTGCCCGCCGTCCCAGTCCGACCAGCGCTCGACCCAGGCTCGGGCGCGCTCCTCGTCGACGCCGCTGGACAGCGGGTTCCACAAGACGATGTCGGGGTCGCGGGACAGCTCCATCATGTCGGGGACGTCGCGCAGCGACGGCGGACGCAGCTGGAAGCGGCCGGCGACGATCTCGGTCGGCTCCACGACACGATCAAGTGTTTCCATGCCGCGTATTGTGCCGGACTTCCCGCCGGGCCCCGGATTAATATCCCGTCATGGAACGCATCGCTGACCATCCGGCCGTGCAGGCCGTCGAGAAGGAACTCCGGGCGAAGGGCTTCGAGCCGAAGGTCGTCGTCCTGCCGGAGTCGGCCCCGAACGCCCAGGCCGCCGCGGACCAGGTCGGCTGCGAGGTCGGCGCGATCGCCAACAGCCTGGTGTTCGAGGCCGACGGCGCGCCGCTGCTGGTGCTGACCAGCGGCGCGCACCGGGTGGACACGGCGAAGGTGGCGGCAGAGCTCGGTGTGGGGAAGGTGGGTCGCGCCTCGAAGGAGTTCGTGTACGAGCACACCGGGCAGCGCATCGGCGGTGTGGCCCCGCTCGGGCATCCGGCGCCGGTCCGGACGTTGATCGACCAGGCCCTGGCGGCGTATCCGGAGGTGTGGGCAGCTGCGGGGCATGCGCACACGGTGTTCGCGATCACGTTCGCGGACCTGGTGCGGGTGACCGGCGGCGACGTTGTCGAGGTGAACTGAGGACCGCGGGGCTCATCGCCCTCGGCGCGTAGCCCGGGCTGCCCTCAGCGCGAGGTCGCTGGCCTCAGCGCAGCCCTTCGTAGGCAGCCGCGATGATCTTCAAGCCGCGGCTGTCCTCCTGCTCACGCGGATCGAGCATCTGGTTCATGGCGTAGGCGACGCTCATGCGAGACGCGTGGGCGTTCATCACCAGCGACCCGCCCCAGCCGCCCCACCCGAACGTGCCGCCGTAGACCCCGAAGCCCATCGCGTAGGTCGTCGGCTGCCCCAGGATGCGGTCCGGGCCGGAGTACTCCGGCTGCCACGCCGGCTCGCACCCCTGCTCGGACAGCAACCGCACTCCCGATGCCACACCCCGGTTGCTCAAGGCGGACTGGATGAGCGCGATGCCGCGCGCGTTGCCGAAACCGTTCGCCGCCGGGATCTCGGCACGCCGCCACGCCTCGGTGTTGGCGTCCTTGACCCGGATGCCGCCGGTCGAGGCGTAGTCGGGACCTGCGGAGTTGAAGTCGTCCCCGTGTGAGGACGGTGGGTAGAGCCGCGCGATGCGGGCGTCGTGTTCGGCGGCGAGCCCGATGTGGAAGTCGGCGCCGAGGGGCCCGGCGACCTCCTCGGCCAGGAATGCGCCGATGCTGCGTCCGCTGACCCGTCGTACTACCTCGCCGATGAGGAACCCGAACGTGACCGAGTGGTAGCCGGCCTCCGTCCCGGGCTCCCACTGCGTCGGCATCGCCGCCAGGCGCTCGGTGACCGCGCTCCAGTCGTACAAGTCCTCGGCGACCATCCGGCCCGGCCAGTCCGGGAGCCCGGCGGTGTGCGAGAGCAGATGCCGTACCAGGACGTGTTCCTTGCCGGCCGCCGCGAACTCCGGCCAGTAGGTAGAAACGGGAGCGGAAAGGTCGAGCAGGCCTCGATCTGCGAGGATCAGCGCGCACAACGCCGTCATCGGTTTGGTCGTGGACATGACGTTGACGATCGTGTCGTGCTCCCACGGGAGCGACCGCTCGGCGTCGACGTAGCCGCCCCAGATGTCGACCACCGGGTCGCCGTCGACGAACACCGCCGCCGAGGCGCCGAGGTCCTGCGTGTCGAGCAGTTCGGACAGCGCGTCGGCGACCGCGGAGAACTCTTTCGTGTACGTGCCCTGTACGTCAGCCATAGCCGGACGCTACCGCCCTAGATGGTCCGAGACGTTAGGATTTTCGACCGCGCGCGCCCCGAGGTGCCGGATGGCCGGCACACACAGCATCGTGATCAGCACCACGACCAGGATCGCGGCGGAAGCGTAGAGGGCTCGGCTGGTCCCGACCGCGTCGCTGACCGGGCCGGCCAGTGCCTGACCGATCGGGAAAGCGATCAGCGAGCCGGCGATCTCGTAGGCGGAGATGCGGTTCAGCACGGCGGCCGGCACGTGGGTCTGCACGCTGGTGGACCACATCACGCCCCAGAACGCGCTGGTCGCCCCTCCGAGGGCGGCACCGACACAGACCTGCGGCAGAGGCAGCCCGGCGGCCAACGCCAGCGGCCACGCCGACCAGGCGAGCAGCCCGGCGGCGCCGGCGCGCAGCGGATGCCGGGGCCGGAAACGCACCCCCGCCAGCCCGCCGAGCACGCCGCCGGCGCCGAAGGCCGTCCACATCAGGCCCAGCCCCGAGGCGCCGTGGCGGTCGGTGACCAAGATGGTGGCCAGCGGCCGGATCGGGCCCCACACGGTGATGCCCAGCACGATCCACGCCAGGATGACCGAGGGCATCCAAGTACGAACACGGAACTCGTGCCAGCCCTCGACCAGGTTGCGCCACGTCGACTCCTGGCTCGCGGCCCGGGCCACCGGCGCCAGGCGCAGCATCAGCAGGCAGACACCGCTGACCGCGAACGTCGCGGAGTCCGCGGCCAGCACCACCGGTACCCCGGAGACCGCGATCAGCAGCCCGGCGATCGCCGGCCCGCCGAGCGTGGCCATGGCTTCGGCAACGCGGGTGACGGCATTGGCCCGTTGTAGATCGTCGGAGACCTGCGTGATGACGCTGGCCAGCCCCGGCTGGAACGCCGCGGTCGCCACCCCGGACAGCCCTGACAATCCCATCAGCAGCCACAGCGCCGGATGGCCGGTGGCAAAAGCGGTCGCGGCGATCGCCTGGAGTACGAACCGGGCGGCGTCGGCGCCGACCATCATCCGCTGCGGGGTGAACCGGTCGGCGAGCACTCCCCCGAACAGTACGAACGCTGCGAACGGCAGCACCTGCGCGGCCAGTACCAACCCGACGCCGGTGGTGCCGTAGCCGAGGCTCACGACGCCGTACAGCAGCGCGACCGGGAGCATGGAGTCGCCCAGGAGCGAGACCAGGCGCGCGGTGAAGTACAGCCGGAAGTCCCGGTTCCACAAGCGGGGCCGCGCGGGCGGCAGCCGGACGTCACAGGTCGCCGTCGTCAAGGCGCCCCACCCCTCTAGGTCTAGACCAATGGCGCAAACGTAGGGAGAACGCGATCGGCTCCGCAAGGTATTTCAGGGAATGGCCGCGAACTGCGGTGACCAGTCGGAATCCGATGATCATCTCGCAGACGTCGACGGCGGGTGACAATGGGCTGCCCCGCCCCGCCTCTGTCTGGAAGGCCATCGCATGCCAGTGCCCCTGCCCGACGCCGACACCGTCCTGCTGCTGCCGCCGGACGCCTCCGAGGTCGCCTGCGTGGCGCGCGGCGTCATATCCGCCGTCGCGCCGGAGGGCGGGCTGACCGGGCTGCAGCAGACGCTGCTGGCCGCCATGTTCCATTCGCTGACCGGGTTCGACATCGACCCGCTGGCGGTGCAGGCCGAGCTGGCCGGAAAGCCTTACAGCGCGACGGAGTTCGCCGAGGCCCTGCACCGGCGCAACGCGGCGTTCCGGGGCCGTGTCGTGCAGACGATGGTCACCGCCGAGCTGGTGCTCTCGCCGCTGCCGGCGCAGGTGGCCGCCCGGGTGGCGGAGTTCGCCGCGGAACTGTCCGTCCACGACGACCTGGAGGACGTGCTGATCGGCCACGCCGACTCCGGACGCCGCCTGGCCTCGATCGACTTCGACCGCAACGGGTACCTGCACGACTTCGACGTCCAGCACGCCGCGCAGCTGCACGTCGGCGACGGCGCGCTGACCGGCCCCTGGACGCCGGTGGAGAACGATCCGGCGCTGGCCGCGCGCTGGGCCTCGCTCGGCGACCTGCCGACCGGGACCCTCGGCCGGGGCGTGTACGACTTCTACCGCACCCGGGGCTTCTCCTTCCCCGGCTCCCCCGGCTCGGCCCCGCCGCTGCTGGCCCAGCACGACTGGGTGCACATCCTGGCCGACTACGGCACCCGGGTCGAATCAGAGATCGAGGTCTTCGCCTTCATCGCCCGGGCCAACGACGACCTGCACGCGTTCTCGTTGCTGGCCATGGTGGTGAGCCTGTTCGAGACCGGCGCGCTGGCCTCGGGCGCCGGGCTGTTCGAGGCCGACCGCGGCCACCTGTCGCAGCCGGGGATGGCGGTGCGCTTCGGCGACGCGCTGCGGCGCGCGGCCCTGTGCACCGGCAGCAACGACTTCATGGCCACCGACTGGTTCGCGGTCGCCGACAAGCCGGTGGCGGTGCTGCGCAAGGAGTTGCTGCTGGCGCCCAAGAGCCCCGAAGCGGTCCAGGCCGGCAGCGTCGGGCCGTGGGATGCCGCAGGCATCAGCCCGTTCCAGCTCAACGCCGGGCGCAAGCTGGCCGAGGCCGAAGGGCGGGAGTACACAGGCCCCACCTTGGACTGAAGACTGAGAACTAAGAACTGATTGGGGAGCCGGAAAAAGGGGCGAGGCCCAGGGTTTTGCCCGCCCTGGGCCTCTCCACACGGTAGGTGTGGTGCCGTCGTGGTGCGCACGCCGATGGCGTTTAAGAAAGCAGGTAAGCCTGAGGCACCGCGCTCTTCCTATTGAGCTATCCCCGCATGAGAGAGCGGGGAACGGGGCTCGAACCCGCAACCTCGGTGTATGACCCGCTTCCGGTCGATCCGGCGATGGACGGCGAGGACTGAGCTTGGAGCGAGAGTCTGAAACTGCTCACTGCTGCCTCTGCCTACTTGGGCTACCTCCGCACGCTATGCGGAGGGAGGGATTCGAACCCCCACTGTCACAGTGTTCGTGAAATTCAGGCGTCACATTAAGCTTGGTCGCTCGCCGCCGATCCTAGCGAAACCTCACGCGAAGAGGTAACCGAATACCGCCTCGCCCACGCGCTGGTCGGTGACCTCGAAGGTGTTCGCCTCCTCGCGGGCGAACTTCACCGCCTGGCTCAGCTTCTCCACCCGCTCCACGAGTTCGTTGACCCGCTGCGCCGGAAGTGCGCCGGAGAACTTGGTCTGCGTCCAGTAGCCGACGGCGATGTCCTCGTAGTACACCTCGACCTGCGCCGGGTGCTTCTCCGTGGCCTCGGCCTTGACGTGGTTGCGCGGCACCTTCTTGGTCCGCAGCGTGCGCACCGGCTCGGTCCGGTACCAGTCTGTGGACGGGTCGGCTGACCAGGACTCGGCGGCGTCGAGGATCGGCAGCTTCTTGACGAACGTGTTCAGGTCGGCGAGCTGCTTCTCCAGGAAGAGCAGGTAGGACACCGGCACGTCGCGCAGCAGGGTGGTGCCCTCCACGACGACGTCGGCGCGCGCCACGCAGTTCGCCCAGTCCTTGGTGGCGGTGACGTCGAACAGGCGGGTCAGGCCGGTGGCGATCTGGCGCAGCACGTCCTCGGCCTTGACCTGGACGCGGGTGGACTCCGGCGGGAGCTGCTCGCCGTCCTCGTCCTTGGGCTGGTAGGTGCGGCTCAGTCCGGTGAGCAGCGGCTGCTTCTGGACGTCGTGGTGGGCCTGGGTGAGTTCGGCGTAGGACTTGCTCTTGACGCCTTTCTCGATGGCGATGATCTGGCTGAGTTTGGTGGCCATGATGGTTCCCCCCATGCGCTAGGGCATGTCGTGAGTCTGATGTGTGCTGAGGCAGAGCCTATGGACGGGTGCCGACAGTCCGTACGGCGGGTCGGCCGGGTCGGCCGGGTCCATGGCGTGGACATGATGATGACAGACCGGGCGGGAGCGGATGTAGGTAATTTCGCCGTCGAACTTTGATTGACTGACTGAGTCAGTCACCTTATGCTGCCGAGCGATGGAGTGTTCGATGACAGGGGGGATGCGTCGCTGTGAACGGGAGCACGGAAGAGACTCAGAAGCCTGTGCCGGTCGGGGCCGGCGGCTATGCCGGCGTTGGCGGCGCTACCAGCTACGGGGGCGGGGACGGCGGCGCTACCGTCCTTCGTCCCGGCCGCGTCGCCTGGCGGCCGATCGCACTGGTGGCGGCGGTCGCCGGAGCGGTCCACCTGGCGGTGGCGACCCGCTACGGCTGGCACCACGACGAGTTCTACTACGTCATCTGCGGCCGGCACCCGGCGTTCGGCTACGTCGACCAGCCGCCGGCGGCGCCGTTGCTGGCCCGGTTCGCGGACGCGGACGGCGGCCTGTTCGGCGTGCGGCTGCTGGCGATCCTGGCGCAGCTCGGCTGCATCGTGTTGACCGGGGAGCTGGCGGCGCAGTTCGGGGCACGGCGCGCGGCGCAGACGCTGGCGGCCGCGGCGGTGGCGGCGTGTCCGGTGTTCGTGGCGGCGTCGATGTTGTTCGGGACGACGGTGCTGGACCAGGTGGCGTGGGCGGCGTTGTTCGTGGTGGTGACGCGGGCGCTGCGGGAGAACCGGGTGCGCTGGTGGGCGGCGTCTGGCGCGGTCGCAGGGCTCGGGTTCGAGGGCAAGAACACGATCGCGGTTCTGGTGCTCGGTATCGCGGTGGGTCTGGTGGTACATCGACGGGAGGTACTACGGACGGCGGGTCCGTGGGTCGCACTGGCGCTGGCGGTACTGCTCGCGGCGCCGAACGTGGTGTGGGACGCGCTGCACGGCTGGCCGAACCTGACGATGGACCGCGCGCTGTCGCAGCAGCAGGGCGGGCCGTTGGGCTCGCTGGCCCGGATCCCGGAACTGCCGCTACTGCTGTCCGGACCGCCGTTGATCGGCCTGTGGTGGCTGGGCCTGCGCTGGCTGCGTTCGCCGGCCGGGCGGGAGCACCGCTGGCTGGTCCCGACGGCGGCGGTGGTGACGGCGGTGTTCGTCTGCGGCGGCGGCAAGGTCTACTACCCGGCGCCGCTGCTGGTGCCGCTGTTCGCGGCCGGGGCGGTCGCTGCTCCGATCCAGTGGTATCCGCGGCGGGGCCTTCGTTCGGCGGTTGACGGTGCGGGACAATCGACGCGAGGGTGGTTGTCCCCCGGATTGGGGCGGGGTGGGAGGGGGGTCGCGATATCAGCCCTCGTCGCCGCCGTCATCGGCCTGCCGGTCCTGCCCCCGGCCGCGGCCACCGCGCTGACTCCGGTGAACCCCGAGCTGATGGAGACCTACGGGTGGCCGCAGTTCACGCGTGAGGTCGCCGTCGCGGCCGCGTCGCAGCCGGCGAGCGTGCCGATCTTCACCAGCGACTTCGGGGAGGCCGGGGCGCTGACCATCCTGGGCCCCGGCGCCGGTCTGCGGCGTCCCGTCTACAGCGGCCACGACAGCTACGTGTACTGGGGCCCGCCGGCCGGCACGCCGGACGTGGTGCTGTGCGTCGGCAAGTTCCCGGCGGGGTACCTGAGCCGGTTCTGGGAGCAGGTCACCGAAATCGCGCCGATCACCTTCCCCGCCGGTCTGAAGAACGCCGAGACCGACCGGCACGCCGCGATCTACCTGTGCCGCCGGCCGCGCGGGACGTGGGCGCAGTTGTGGCCGGAGTTGCATCACGTGGACTAGTGGAAGACGCATGCAACCTGGATCCCACGGCCGGCGTCGTGGTGGGTTGACGAGCAGGTGACGGCGGCAGTGAGGGGAACCGGTGGGAGCGGAGAGGGATTTCGACGACTTCTATCTCGGCACGGTGCGCAAAGTGACGGCGCAGATCATCGCATTGCTGGGGGACGCCGCGGAGGCCGAGGACGCCGTCCAGGAAGCCTATGCGCGTGCCTGGCAGCGTTGGGACTCCGTGTCGAAGATGGACGACCCCGTCGCGTGGGTGCGGGTCGTCGCGTATCGGATCAAGGTGTCGGCGTGGCGGTCGGCCGTCCGGCGGGTCGCCGCGCACCGGCGGCACGGGCCGCCCGGGAACGTGCCCGACCACAGCCCTGATTCGGTGGCGTTGATCGCGGCGCTGCGGCAGATCCCGGAGGCGCAGCGGCGGGCGATCGTGTTGTTCCACATCGCGGGGCTGACGATCGAGCAGGTCGCCGCCGAGGTCGGGGCCCCGACCGGGACGATCAAGGCGCGGCTTTCCCGGGGGCGCGCCGCGCTGGCGGTGCTTCTGGCCGAACCGGCTGCCGACAGTCCGGCGGCGGCCTCGCCCCTGAAGGCAGTACTCGACAACGGAAGCGGGGAGTACAGCTATGTCTGAGAACCTCGACGAGCGCCTGGCCGCGGGCGCGGCGCGGCTGGAGCAGGAAGCCGCGGTCCGGTCGCCGGCCGATGTGCGGGCCCGGGGAGACCAGCGGCGCAGGCGGCACACCGCGACGATGGCGGTGGTGCCGGTGGCCGTTCTGGCTATCGCCGGGACCGCCGGGCTGACGTTGCGGCCCTCGGGCGGGGCGTCCCGGCCGAACATGGGGGGCTCGCCTACGGTGTCCGACGTTCGGACCTCGGCTGCCGGCGCGACGCCGACCAAAACGTCGGCGCCCGTGCCCGCGCCAACGCAGGCGCCGACGCGGGCGCTGGCAGCCAGCGTGGACCTGGCCCGGCACACGCTGACCGTCCTCGATGCGCAGGGCAAGAAGATCAAGACCCTGGGGATCTCGGCCGGCTCGCCTCAGCATCCGACTCCGACCGGGACCTTCACCGTCGTGGACAAGAAGCCGTCGGAGAAGGTCACCGCCCCGATCGGCCCGGACAACTACAGCCTGATCGTCTACTCCTACATCGACCTCGGTCCGAACGCGCCGGGCATCTACGCCTCGCCCTGGGATCAACCGCACTTCGGCAAGGACAACGCCACCCGCGGCGAGATCGCGCTCAGCCCCGACGACGCGACCTGGCTCTACGGCCGGCTGGCCGTCGGTGACACGATCCAGGTCGGCGACGCCGCAGGCTAAGTCCGTCGGCTATGCCCGCCGGGCCGTGTACACCACCGTCAGCCGCGGATCCTCAACGCTCCCGCCGAGGTCGTCGATGATCCCGCCGAGCCGGTCCAGGAACTCGGTGTGGGCCGCCGGTGCGAGTTCGATGATGTTCGGGAACGTCGACCACAGGTCGCGCGCCGTCTGCGGGGTCAGCCTCTGCTGCCATTCGATGATCTCGACCTGGACGTCCTCGAAGAAGCCGCCGGCGGTCAGCTGCGCACGCCACCGGTCGGTGTCCAGCACGTGGGAGCGGCTGGCGCGGTAGCCGGGTTCGGCGGGCAGCAGGTCGTGGTAGACCTCGTCGAGGCGGTCGCGGAAGACGGTGGGGCGGTTGACGTCGCCGAACTCGTTCCACCAGGCGGCCAGATGGCCGCCGGGGCGGACCTGTCGGCCGATCTTCCCGGTCGAGGTGTCGGGGTCGAGCCAGTGCAGGGCGGTCGCGGCGACGGCGAGGTCGAATCCGCCGGGAAGGTCGGCGGATTCGAAGTCGGAGACGATGACCTCGAGGTGGTCGCCGGCGTGTTCGGCGAACAGGATCGCGGCCAGGTCGGCGCCGGGTTCGACGGCGACCACGTGCGCTCCGGCGGCGAGCAGGGTTCCGGTGGCCAGGCCGCTGCCGGCGCCGATCTCCAGTACGCGGGCGCCCGGGCGTAGTCCGCAGCGGTCGGTCAGGAGGTCGAAGACGGCGTCGGGGTAGGGCGGCCGACCGCGGCGGTAGGTGGTGGCGTCGGTGTTGAAGGACATCCGGCGGGCCTCGCGCGTTCGCGCCGTGTCAGCGCTCGGCGACGCTTCAATGCTCGGCGGTGCTTCAGGGCTCGGTGATGCTTCAGTGCTCGGCGATGATTCAGATGGCTGATGTGCATGCTCGTTCACCCCGGCACTGTGCCAGCCCGAGGCTGTCGGGCAGAAATGGATTTGGCGGACGCCGGCAGGCCCGGGACAACGGCGTCCGCCATCGGTGAGCGAAGGCCTACTCCTCGTTCTTCATCGCACCGAGCACCGCCGATACCTGCGCGACGATGCCCGCGAGTGTTCCGGCGTCGGTTCCGCCGACCGTCACCGCCTTGTACTCCGAGGGCGTCGGCAGGTTCTCCACGATCTGCGGCAGCCGCCCGATCAGCTCGGCCTGCAACGCGGCGGCCGAGCGCGCGTTGGCGATCTCCGCCCGTACCCGCTCTCGTTCCAGTTCCATCAGCAGCCGGTCGTGGTCGGCGGCGTGCCGGGCTCGGGTGGCGGCGAGTTCGGCCTCCAGCCGCATCCGGCTCAGTTCTTGTTCCTCCTCCAGTCGCAGGCGTGCCATCACGCTTTCCTGTTCGTGGCGGTCGCGTTCCAGGGCGAGGGTGTGCAGGCGGGTGCGGTGTGCCTCGTCGGCGGCTTTGCGGGCGTTCGTCTGCGACTGTTCGTCGCGGCGTGCTTGTTCGCTGCTGTCGCGGTCGAACTCGCGTGCGGCGTTCAGGGCCCGCAGCTCGGACAGTTCGCGCTCGTCGGACAGGCGGCGGGTCTCCTGCTTGCGGCTCTCGGCCATGCGGCTGTCGGTGATGACGCTGTCGGCGGCCAGTTCCGCCAGCGCGGCCAGGCGCCCCTGCTCGGAGCGGAACGGCTTTTGCAGGTTCTCCCACAGCGTCTTGGAGCTGACCACCGCCTCCTTGATCTGGACGGTGACGATCCGCAGGCCCAGGCCGTCCTCGGCCTGGCCGGCGCCCTCGGCGACGCCGCGCAGCCGGGCCGTGAGCTCCTCGATGATGGGCTGCCGGTCGGAGAGCACCTCGTGCACGCTCATGGTGGCGACCTTGTCCTTGATCGCCGCCTCGGCCTGCTCGCACAGTTGCAGGTTCACCAGCCGCATCGGGTCCTCCGGGTCGGAGAAGTCCAGTTTGCGGTAGGCGGTGCCGAAGTCCTCGATGATCCACTGCACGTAGGCCTGGACCAGGATGCCCTGCAGCTCGCTGCAGATGCAGAACGCGTTCATCAAGATGGTCTGCATGGCGCCGGGCACGACCAGGAACGAGTCGGTGGCCGGCCGGTAGCGGAAGGAGACGCCCAGGCCGATGTGCCGGGGCTTGCTCTCGCCGCGGCGGGTGTGGACCACGAACGCGTTCGGCGGCACCAGCACGGTCTTGAAACGGCCGATGCCGGTGACGCGGACCTCGACGCTGTTGGCCGGCGCCGGTCCGATGCCGCGTCCGGCGTCGGCCTCGGCGGCGAAACGTTCCAGGCGTGCGGCGCGGGGGCGGCCCGGGCCGCCCCCGCCCGGGGCCGGGGCCAGAGCCGGGGCGGGCATCGAAGCGGCCGGGGGCATCGGTTCGGGCATCCCCGCGGGGGCCTGCGGCGGCGGGTACGGCCCCGACGACACCGACGGCGGCGTCGGCTTGGCCGCCGCTCGCTCCCGCTTGTCCATCTTCTCCGAGCGCTGAACGCCGGTGTTCGAACCGGCGTAGCCCTTGGAGCGCAGATCGGATTCCAGACGTTCTTGATTGGCCAAGACATCGTCGAGATAGGTGTTGCGGCCTTGGTCCGCCACGATGTCACCCCCTGGATAGTCGCAATGGTGACGGAACCGTAGCAGGGCTCGACGACAGTCGGAGGGGGAATCGGGCAGGGCCAAAGCCCCGGAAGTGGCCCTTGGGCCGGGTCCGGGCCGACAGTTATGATCATCAGGCATGGAAACCCCCGACAACCCCCTGTGGGGCGACGACTGGACCGAGGTCCATGCCCTGTTCGACACCCTCCAGGCCGGCCACGCCTACCTGAACCACGGCGGCTTCGGCAACCCCCCGCGCACCGTGATGCTCGCCCAGCGACAGTGGCGGGCGCGGATGGACGCGAACGCGACCCGGTTCTTCCGCCGGGAGCTGGCCCCGGGGATGGCCACGGCCGGCCGTGCCGTCGCGGAGTTCCTCGGCGCCCCGGCCGGCGACACGGTCGCGCTGGTCACGAACGTCACCACGGCCACCACCATCGCCGTGGACTCGGTCCCGCTGGCCGCCGGGGACGAGTTCCTGGTCACCGACCACGGCTACCCGACCGCCACCTGGGCGGTCGAGCGCCGGGCCCGGGAGGCCGGGGCGAGCGTGGTGACCGCGCGGATACCGCTGGCCGCCGACGCCGCCGAGATCGCGCAGGCCGTGCTGGCGGCGGTGACACCGCGCACGAAGGTGGCGCTGATCGACCACATCACCTCCTCCACGGCGCGCCGGTTCCCGGTCGAGGAACTGGTGCCTGCCCTACAGGAACGCGGCGTGATCGTCATCGTCGACGCCGCGCACGCCCCCGGCATGGTGCCGATCGACCTGGCCGCGCTGAACCCGGACTTCTGGGGCGGGAACCTGCACAAGTGGGGTTACGCGCCGCGTTCGGCCGGGGCGTTCTGGGCGGCGCCGAAGTGGCGGCCGGCGCTGCGCAACCCGATCGTGTCGTGGGGGCAGGACGAGGAGTTCCCGCTGAACCTGCAGGAGATCGGCACCCACGACGCCACCTCGCGGCTGTGCGCGCCGAACGGCATAGCGTTCCTGCGTGCGCTGGGCCCGCAGCGGGTGCGGGAGCACAACGTGAAGCTCGCCGAGTACGGGCAAACGGCGCTGGCCTCGGCGCTGGATGTCGATCCGGCGACGCTGCCGGGGGATGCGGGGGTGTCGATGCGGCTGGTGCCGCTGCCGGTGCCGTACGACGATCCGCGCGACCTGCAGGCGGAGATCTCCGATCGGCTCGGTGTGGAGGTGTCGGTGCCGAAGTGGAACGGGATGACGCTGCTGCGGGTGAGCGCGAACGTTTACAACGCCCCGTCGGAGTACGACAGGCTGGCCGCGGGGATCAGGTCCGTGTTGTAAGAACGACGGGTTGGTCGGGGCCGACCGGACCGCCGAACCACGTCGGCAGGGCGCGCGCCCCGATCGCCACGTCCAGGGCGGCGCGCGCCTGCAGCCGGGTGGAGTCCAGGGTGGGCAGCGGCGAGGTCTCGGGGGTGATCAGCAGCGG
The DNA here is from genome assembly GCF_041260665.1 of Catenulispora sp. GP43. Classification (NCBI taxonomy): domain Bacteria; kingdom Bacillati; phylum Actinomycetota; class Actinomycetes; order Catenulisporales; family Catenulisporaceae; genus Catenulispora; species Catenulispora sp. GP43. The sequence goes on from NZ_JBGCCT010000019.1 coordinate 93,722, forward strand.
GATCTCGGTGCAGACCAGGGCGACGGCGTCGCAGCCTTCGGCCGCGAGATGGTCGATGACGCGCTGGTAGGCGGTGCGGGCGCGGTCGGTGAAGATGCCGTTGACGAGTTCGTCGAAGATGATCGTGTCGACGGTCGCGCGGTCGGCGGCGTCGGGGGCGGCTGCGGTGATGCCGCGGGCGGCCATGGCTCGGGGGTATACGGGCCCTTCCATGGTGAAGCGGGTGCCGAGGATGCCGACTTTGCGGTGGCCGCGGGCGGCGGCCTCGTCGGCGACGACCTCGGCGATGTGCAGGCCGGGGATCGGGTAGGGGTCGCCGTCGAGTTCGAAGGCCAGGTGGGCGGTGTTGTCGGGGCAGATGAAGAAGTCGGCTCCGGCGGCGGCCAGGCGTTGGGCGCTTTCGCGCAGGATGGCGCGCACGGCGTGGTAGTCCCCGGCTTCCCAGTACGGCATGGAGCGGGACAGCGGAATCAGGTCGAGGGTGACGTCCGGGTGCGCGTGGGGGCCGAGGCGGGCGAAGCCTTCGCGGCAGAATGTCTGGAACGACAGCGCGGCGCCTTCGGCGGAGTGCGCGAGGATGCCGAGGTGGCGGTGGTTCGTCTGCATCGCAGCATTGTCCCCCGCGCGAGGCGTTCCGCTCTGGTGCGTCCTCGGCGATGCTAGAGGGGTGCGGCTGCGACGGGAGAGGGGCGCCGGCTGGCGGATCGCTGTGGGCGACCGGCAGACGATGACGATGGCTTTGTGGCTGCGCGACGCGTCGGGCATGTCACCGGATCTGGATCCGGAGATCCCGCCGTTGGATCCGCCGGTGGAGGTGGACAAGAGGTTGGCTGCGCTGGCCGGGCCTCGTGCCACGGCGCAGTGGACCGGGTTGTGGCTGGGGTTGTGGGAGGGCCGGTTGGAGGATTGGTTCGCCTTGAAGACGTTCGGCCCGCCCGGCTTCGAGCTGTTGGTCCGTTCCCCGGAGCTGAAGAAGCTGGTCGAGGCGGGGTTCCTGGAGGCGGCTCGGTGGTCGGCCGATTTCCGTCTGATGGCCTCGCGCGGCAGCGGGGCGCCGACGTCGGCGTCCCGGGAGCCGGCCGCGGTGGTGCGGCAGTTGGAGAGCGAGTTGGGGCGCCAGGCGCGGGAGTTCGAACTCGATATCACGGTGCTGCCGGTGGCCGGGCGGATGTTCTGGCCGTTGGCCGACGGCGGGCTGGCGGTGAGCGGGAACCTGCTGCGTGATGCGTCGGCGTTCCGGGCGCTGCTTTATGACGTGCTGGCACCGGTGGTGTAGGGCTGCGGTCTGGGGCGTGGCCGACGTCGGGTGGGAGGCGCCTCGGGGGACCTCGGAGCTGCCCGACATCCGGTGGTGGGATGCGGTGTGACCGTCGGCCGGCCGCCGGCGGCTACTGTGAGAATCATGACCGCCCCCGCCAAGCGCCCGGGTCGCCGGCCCGGGTCGGCCGACACCCGCGGCCAGATCCTGGACGCGGCGCGCGCCGAGTTCGCTTCGCGGGGCTATGAGAAGGCGACGGTGCGGGGGATCGCGCGGGCCGCCGGGGTGGATTCGGCGCTGGTGCACCACTACTTCGGGTCGAAGGAGCGGGTGTTCGTCGCGGCGTTGGAGTTCCCGGTGGATCCGGCGGTGGTGCTGGAGCAGGTGGCTGGGGATCCGGCGGGGATCGGTGAGCGGCTGGCGCGGTTCGTGGTGGGGTTGTGGGAGGTGCCGCAGGCGCGGGAGCGGTTGTTGGCGGTGTTGCGGACGATCGCTTCGAACGAGGACATGGCGGCCCTGGTGCGCGGGTTCGCCCGGCCGCGGCTGGTGGTGCCGTTGGCGGCGCGGGTCGGTGGGCCCGATGCCGAGGCGCGGGTGGAGATGGCGTTGGCGCAGATCATCGGGCTGGCGGTGGCGCGGTATGTGATCGGGGTGGAGCCGGTGGCTTCGCTGGGTTCTGAGGAGTTGGTGGCGTTGTTGGCGCCGGCTTTGCAGCGGTTCTTGGGCTGAGGTGTGCCAGGTCGTAGAACGAGGTGCGGCCGCTTACCAGGCGTTGGAACCTGATCTCAGGAGCTTTACGTATTGTCGGATGCGTAGCACGTCGTCGGGGAAGCAGCTGTCCCAGTTCTGGTCGAGCCGCATCCAGATCGCGGGCTGTCCGGGCTCTGGGATCAGCGGTTGTTCCGGGTCGCCGATGGCGGCGTAGGACAGGGACAGCGTCACCGGCAAATCGGGGTGGAACGATCGCACCGCCACGGCGGCGGGGGTCTCCAGCAACTGCGGCCGCAGCCCGGTCTCCTCGGCGAGTTCCCGGGCCGCGCCGTCGCGCGGGCACTCTCCGGGTTCGACCTTGCCACCGGGTGGGACCAGCCCGCGTACTGGGTTCCTGACCAGCACGATCTGTTCCAGGGCCGGGTCCAGGACCCACACCTCGGCGCCCAGCGGTTCTACGGTGCCGACCAGTGCGGCGCCGAACCAGGCCCTGGCGTGGTCGAACTCCAGCGTCGCGTTCTCGGCGTCGGCGACGGCGGCGTCGAGCGGACGTTGTTCGAACGGGCTACGGATCATCGCGACAGGCTATAGACCGCTACTGACACCGGGGCGGGTTGTAGCGGACGCACCGATCGGTACTCCGCCGGGAGTTAATACCGTGGCCTGAAACCGTTACGGCGCAATGCGAACCGTTTTTCAGGTCCGCATCGCGCCGTTGTCCGGGTCGGGTCGGGGCGGGTCTCCTCGCCTCGTGTCGTGCCGTGGTCGGCTTCCGCCTACGCCTTGGCCGGCGCGCTCCCCCGCCGCGGCAGCAGCGCTGCCACCGCGCCGGCGGCGGCCAGCGAGATCGCCGCGCCGATCATCGCGCCGCCGAAGCCGGCGGCCAGCGCGGCCTTGGGGCTGCCGCCGTGGCCGGCGGCGACGTGCGCGGAGATCGTCGACAGGGCGGCCAGGCCGATGGCGCCGCCGACCTGGCGGGAGGTGTTGATCAGGCCGGAGGCCAGGCCCGCCTCGTGCCGGGGCATGCCGGCGGTGCCGGCGACCGCCAGCGGTGTCATGGCCAGGCCCATGCCGAAGGTGAGCAGCATCAGCGGGCCCAGGACGTCGGCGGTGTAGGAGCCGTCGGCCGGGAAGCGTGAGAGCCAGGCCAGGCCGATCGCGGCGACCAGCGGGCCGACCAGCAGCAGCGGACGGGTGCCGATCTTCGGCAGTGCCCGGGTGGCCAGCATGGTCCCCAGCACGATCATCGCCGAGCCGGGCACGAAGGCGAACCCGGCCTGCAGCGCGTCGAACCCGAGCACCTGCTGCAGGTAGAGGCTGACGTAGAACCACATGGCGAACATGCCGGCGCCGATCAGCAGCGCGGCGACGTCGGCCACGGCCAGCGAGCGGTTCCGGAACACCCGCAGCGGCACCAGCGCGTGCTTACTGCGGGCCTCCAGCAGGACGAACAGCGCCAGCAACACCGCGCCGGCGACCATCGGGGCGAGCACCGCGGCCGAGCCCCAGCTGTGCGTGTCAGTGGTGACCACGCCGTAGACGATCCCGGTCAGACCGAGGGTGACGGTGATCGCGCCGGGCAGGTCCAGGGTGCGCAGCGTGGCGCCGCGGCCCCGGGTCCGGGCGATCAGCGGCACGGCGGCCAGGATCAGCACCGCGCCGATCGGCACGTTCACGAACAGCACCCAGCGCCAGCTCACCCACTGCGTGAGCATGCCGCCGACGACGGCGCCCATCGCGCCGCCGGCCGCCATGGTCGCGCTCCACGCGCCCAGGGCCTTGGTCCGCTCGCGCGGGTCGGTGAAGGTGGTCATGATCAGCGTCATGGTCGCCGGGGCGAGCACGGCGCCGGCCAGGCCCTGCACCGAGCGGGCCGCGATGAGCAGGCTGCCGGTGTCGGCCATGCCGCCGGCCAGGCTCGCGGCGGTGAAGCCGATCAGGCCGGTGAGGAACACCGGCTTGGCGCCGAACAGGTCGGCGGCGCGCCCGCCGAACAACAGCAGCCCGGCGAAGCCGAGCGCGTAGGCGTTGACGACCCACTGCACGCCGGTGGGCGACAGGTCCAGCGCGCCGCGCATGGCCGGCAGCGCGACGTTCACGATGCTGACGTCCAGCACCACCATGAACTGGGCGACACAGGCGATGACCAGCAGCGCCGTCTTGTTGCCGACGCGCCGGCCGATCAGGCGCGGGCCCGGCACGACGTCGGCCGCTGAGGACGGCGGCGCGTCGGCTATCTGGTCGGTCGAAGACAAGGGACCCTCCCCGGAGTGTGTTTAATCTTAGAGTGACTCTAATGATAGACGAAGTCCAGCTATTATTTGTTCCATGGAGACCGGAGCAGGAGCACGCGAGCACAGCGCGCCCGACACGCCGCAAAGCGACCCCCCGCAGCTGGGCCTGCGCGAGCGCAAGAAGCAGCGCACCCGCATGGCGATCCACGAGGCGGCGATGACCCTGTTCGCCGAGCGCGGCTACGACCACGTCACGATGGCCGAGATCGCCCGCGCCGCCGACGTCGCCCCGGCCACGGTGTTCACGCACTACGCCTCGAAGGAGGACCTGGTCTACGAGCTGCGGCACGTGGCCAACGACCGGCTGAGCACCGCGTTGCGCTCGCGGGCCCCGCAGGTCGGCGTGCTGGCCGCGGTGAAGGAATGGCAGCAGGAGATGTACGAGTACTACGTCCAGTCGCCCAAGCAGGTGGAGCGGTCTCGGACGTTCTCAAGGCTGCTGCGGGAGAACCCGACGCTGTGGACGCGCTCGGTGGGGTTCATGTACGAACGGCAGAACCTGCTCGTCGAGCTGATGGTCGAGCGCTACCCGCAGACCGACCCCTTTGTGCTGGAGGTCGCGGCGGCGCAGATCGCCGGCGCCGTGCAGGCGGCGCAGGTGCAGTACCAGGGGGACCTGGCGGCGGGGATGGGCAAGGACGAGCTGCTGGCGCGCGCCGCCGCGCGGTCGGAGCAGGTGTACGAGCAGTTGGCGCGGGGGCTGGCGGACGTGTTGTAGGGCTTGCGGGGATTGCGGGGCTTGGGCTTGCAGGGCTTTGAGCCGGGCTTGGCGCCGGTCAGCGCGCTCGTCGGTATCGCAGCTCGATGCTCCCGTCTGCGGAGGCCGTGTGCGAGATGAGTTCCAGCTGGTAAGACTTCGGGACCCCGTCGAAGATCCGGGTCCCCTCGCCGGCGATGTAGGGAGCTCCTCGGTGGTGTCGCCGGCCGGAACTCCGTCAGTATCGCGAGCGCGGCACTGGTTCCGAAGCAATTCGGCTACGCACAGAACGTTGCGCGCCTGTGCCGTGTCACCTATACGTGAGCATCCCCAGCATCAGCACGGCCGGCAGGAAGGCGCATGTGGATCGGTCAGACGCGGGCTTCTCCGAGTTCGTGGCAGGCAGCGTCAATCGTCTGACACGCTTCGCGGAGCTCCTCACCGGCGACCCGCACCGGGCCGCGGACCTGGTGCAGGAGTCCCTGGAGCGGGCTTACATCCGCTGGCCCAAGGCCCAGGTCGAGGATCCGCATGCCTACGTCCGGCAGATCATCGTCAATCAGTACCGGAACTGGTGGCGGCGACGCCGGGACCGGGAGGTGCTCAGCGAGCGGCCCCCGGACACCGGGGTCAGCGACGACCACGCCGTGCGGCTGGCGCAGAGCGACCTGCTGCGCCGGGCGCTGGCGACGTTGACGGCGCGCGAGCGCGCGGTCGTGGTCCTGCGCTTCTACTCCGATCTGGACGTCGCGGCGATCGCGGCCGAGACCGGCATCGCGTCGGGCACCGTGAAGAGCACCCTGTCCCGGGCCATGACGCGGCTGCGCGCGTTCCCGGGCTTTGATGAGTCCCTCACCGGGCGGGAAAGGTAGGCCGGCTGTGAACTTCGACGATTCGCTGCGCGAAGCCATGCACGGCTACGCCTACACTCCGTCCCGGATCAACGCCGAGAAGGTCGTCGTCGGCGCGCGGCGGCGCAGGGTCCGGAGCCGGGCCAGGACTGCGGTCGGCGGCCTGGGCATCGCAGCGCTCGTGGGGGCCTCGGCGCTCGTGCTGTTGAGCACGCCGTCGGGCTCGGGCGGCGAGACAGTGGTCGATCCGGGGGTCTCCCCCAGTACGACGGGCAGTGCGCCGGACCCGCTCGCGCCCGGTACTCACTCCCCGGTGAAGCAGGTACGGGCTGGTCAGGAGATCACGGTTCCCGGGGACATCGACGGGGCGTTCTACTGGATGACCACCGACTCGGTCTGCCGGTACGCGCCCCACGCCATCACGCCTTTCGGCAAGCCGGACATGTCGACGTCGGCGTTCGTCGAGTGCGACAGCCCGCTGGGCAATGGTGACAAGGGCGGTAAGGCCGTGTTCTGCCGGATGACGGTCTCCGCGCCGCCGACGCCGACGACTGCGTCGACGACAACATCGACCAGCGGCGAGCAGGTGCCGTGCGCCGGACACACCCCCACGGACAAGTACTTCACGTCGTTGTTCGCCGTGCAGACCATCGGCGGCGGCAACCTCATGGTGCCCACCGCCGGCGTCATGGCCGGCTCCGACCTCCCGGTGCGGGTCGAGGACCGAGTGACGGACATGTACGTCGGTCCCGATCTGTCGAAGGGCGGCAGCGAGGTCGTCCGCGAGTACAGGCTCGAAACCTTCTATACGGTGCCCGGCATGAAGCCCGGCTGGGTCTTCTGGCTGCCGAGCACGCCGCTGGTGTATCCGAGCTCGAACCCGCCGGCCGCGCCACCGACGTATCCCGGCGCCCCGGAGCAGACCAAGCCGGTCCTCACCAGCAGCTTCGACGAGATCTGGCTCTACGACGGTGCCGACCGGCGGATGACGGCGAACCCGGGGAACCGACCTGCTCCCAGCGCCACGGGTTCGATTCCGACGGACGCCTCCCGATGAGTGGTCTGATAATCCGTCGCGCCCTACCGTGGTCGAATGCGATGGCGGAGGTCCAAAGACGATGGCGGTAAGGGCGGCAACAGCCTGTTCGGCGATGTGCTGACGGATGTGGCCAAACACCCTGGCCGTCCATCGACGGTGAGCAGCTTGCAGGCGGAGCGGGACCTGTACTCCCCGCGCTTCGCCTTCGTCCAGTACTCATACGACGGAGGTACTGCGACCAGCAGGACTGCCTACGTTCCGGCGACCGAACCGCACCCCCGTAACAGCAAGATCGCCAGTCGCAGAGGCATCGGGTGGAACGGCGAGTTGCTGACCGTGATGTCCTCGAGCGGCCACGTGGATTCGTGGACGCCGCGGGCCGGCGGCGTGCTGCCGGAGTTCCGCGGCGATCCCGAGCGCCGCCCCGGCTTCGGCTTCGTTCGAGGACGGGGCGGATCCAGGCAGGTCGCGCAGATCGCGGCGGTCGCGAGTCCGGAGTACGCGTTCTGGTTGTTGTTCCTCAACGAACGGGCCGAGCAGGTCGCCGACATCCCGGTGGACGGGTTCGACGAGCCGCGCCTCATCGGGCTCGCGGACGCCGCCGGGCTCCACTACCGGCGCTACCTCCTCGAGGTCGACGCGCCCACCATCCCCCTGCTGCGGAGCTCGGAGTACTTTCCGGGCACGCCCACGCCGATCGACGGGTCGAGGACCATGGTCGAGCTCGGACGGTGGTTCGGTGGGCGGTCGTCCTCGTACTAGGACCAGATCAGTGCTGCCACACCTTGACGTAGTCGACCTTCATGGTCGACGGGGCCAGGGTGGTGCCGCCGTAGCCGCCGACGGCGTTGTTGAGGATCAGGTACTGCGGCACGGAGGTGATACCGGTGGTGATCTGGCCGACCTTGACGCCGTCGTAGTAGTACGTCACCGAACCCGGCTCCCAGTCGGCGCCGTAGGTGTGCCAGCCGGTGTAGTTGCCGCTGGCGCAGCCGCCGGGGCCGCCGGCGGTCGAGTGGAAGTGGTAGCAGGCGTCGCCGGTCAGGCCTTCCATCACGTCGGTCTCGCCGTCGGTCGGCCAGTTCTGGCCGTCGGCCCAGAACGCCGGCCAGTTCGCGATCTTGCCGTCGGACCCGGCCGGGAGGTAGATCCGGGCCTCCATGGCGCCGTAGGTGAAGTTGAACTTGCCGTTGGTGTTGACCAGGCCCGAGGTGTAGTCCTTGGCCTGCCCGCAGTTCACGGCCTTCTGGATCGCCGTGAGGTTGAGCGTGCCGCCGGTCACCGAGACCTGCGCCGGGTCGTAGCAGTCGTCCTCGGACCAGTTCGGCGGCCGCGTGATGCCCGAGGCGTTCCAGCCGGTGGACCACTTGGTGGTGTCCAGGGCCGAGTCGTTGGCGAAGGAGTCGCTGAAGACGTTGCGCCAGCTGCCGGAGATGCCCAGGGGCCCGGCGGACGCCGGCGCGCTGGTCGTGCTCGAGGAGCTGGGAGCCGGAGCGGAGGTCGTGCTCGTCGTGCTCGTCGTGCTCGTCGACGGGGCCGCGGGCGTCGACGGCACGGAGGAGGACGCGGACGACGAGGGCTGTGCGGGTTGTGTGGGCGGCGCGGTCGGGGTGGAGCTTGGCGACGACGAAGGTGCCGGCGGGTGGTGCCGCGCGCTCCCGGCGGCCTCGTACCGCGAGTGGTGCCACGGCGAGGCCGAGGCGGTCGTGGCGGCCAGGCCCACGAGGGCCACGGCGGTGGTGGTCACGAGTATCGGATGGCGGCGGACAGCCCGCATGGACTAGCCCCTCTCGGGCGAATCAACATTTTTATACAAAAAGGACGCTCGACCGCTGCGGTCGGCGTCCCCGGAAAGCCTCGTCGCCATGGGGCGACCGGCCCTGCCTCGGTGATGCGGCGACGAAAAGTCGCCGAGCTGAAGGGCCCCGATCGCGATCGGCGGCCCGGTATTTCCCGGACATTCCCAGGAGAGGCATCGAAACCATAACATGGTTGATATCGCTGTCAAGGCGGCGTCCGGATGCGCGATGACGATGCCTTATTCGCGCGACGGCGTGCCTACGGAAAGCGATGACTCGGCGGTGCGAGCATCGCAAAAAGAATGATTCGGGCAATTCGGCGCGGCGGGGCGCGACGGAGTGCGACTAAGCACGGCAGCGGCAGCGGCCAAGCCCTCAGATCCCTGACGCCCCTCCTTGACACCCCCCGCTCCCCGACGGAAACTCACCACATGATGAATTACGCCGTCGACGTCCGCGACCTGCGCGTTGTCCGGGGCGGGCAGGTGGTGCTCCACGACGTGAGCGCCCAGGTGGAAACCGGGTCGGTCACCGGGCTGCTGGGGCCGTCCGGGTGCGGCAAGACGACGCTGCTGCGTTCCGTGGTCGGCGTGCAGAAGGTGGCCGGCGGCACCGTGCAGGTGCTGGGCTCCCCCGCCGGCAGCCCGGTGCTGCGCGACCGCATCGGCTACGTGACTCAGGCCCCGTCGGTGTACGGGGATCTGTCGGTGATGGAGAACCTGCGGTACTTCGCGGCGGTGCTCGGGGCGCCGCGTGAGGATCCCGAACGGGTGATCGCGGCGGTGGGGCTGGCGGGCAAGGAGAAGGCGCGCGCCGATCGCCTGTCCGGCGGGCAGCGGGCGCGGGTGTCGCTGGCGGCCGCGTTGTTGGGGACGCCGAAGGTGCTGGTGCTCGATGAGCCGACGGTGGGGCTGGATCCGGTGTTGCGGGCCGAGTTGTGGGGGTTGTTCCATCGGCTGGCGGCCGGTGATGATCCGGTGACGTTCCTGATCTCCAGTCATGTCATGGACGAGGCGTCGCGGTGTACCCGGTTGTTGCTCATGCGCGAGGGGCGCATCCTGGCCTCCGACACGCCGGAGGGGTTGCTGGCCCGGACCGGGGCCGGCGATGTCGAGGGTGCGTTCCTGCGGTTGGTGGGGGCGGCGTCATGAGCGTGCGACGTACTACCGCGACGGCGCGGCGGGTTCTGGAGCAGTTGCTGCACGATCCGCGGACGATCGCGTTGATGCTGGTCGTGCCGTGCGTTCTGATCACGTTGCTGAAGTGGGTGTTCGATTCCTCGCCGCATGTCTTCCAGTCGATCGGCGCCGCGTTGCTGGGCATCTTCCCGTTCATCGTCATGTTCCTGGTGACCTCCGTGGGGATGCTGCGGGAGCGGACCGGCGGGACGCTGGAGCGGCTGTTGACGATGCCGCTGGCCAAGGGCGACCTGCTGGGCGGCTACGCGTTGGCGTTCGGGGCGGTGGCACTGGTGCAGGCGCTGCTGGTGTCGGCGCTGACCATCGGGCCGCTGGGGCTGTCGGTGGCCGGGCCCGCGTGGGCGGTGGTGCTGGTGGCGGTGTTCGACGCGCTGCTGGGGACGGCGTTGGGGCTGTTCACGAGCGCGTTCGCGCGGACCGAGTTCCAGGCGGTGCAGTTCCTGCCGGCGTTCGTGCTGCCGCAGTTGCTGCTGTGCGGGCTGTTCACGCCGCGCGATCAGATGCAGCCGGTGCTGCGGTGGGTGTCGGACGTGATGCCGTTGTCGTACGCGGTGGACGCCATGGACAAGATCACGAAGCAGTCGGCGGTGTCCGGCGCGGTGATCGCCGACATGGCTATCATCGCCGGTGCCGGGGTGCTCGCGCTGGCGCTGGGTGCCGTGACGCTTCGTCGACGGACGGAGTGAGCTGGGCGGCGGACACTGTGGGTGGCGCCGCGCGCGACACCGCGACAGACACGATGCGAAGGAGCCGGGCGTGGGCGGGGCACTGCTGGTGCTGTGGGATATCGACCAGACGCTGATCAAGACCGACGGTGTGGGCACCGAGGCGTACTCCGAGGCGGTGCTGGAGACCATCGGCAGCCCGTGGCGCGGCGACATGACGTTCAACGGTCTCACCGAGCGTGCCATGGCCGCGCGCGTCCTGCGCATGCACGACATCGAGCCGGACCCGGCGCTGCTCACGTTGTTCCTGGCGAACCTCGAGCGGTCGCTGCTCGCGCGCGCCGAGGCCATCAAGGCCCGCGGCTACGCCCTGACCGGGGCCCGGGCCGCGTTGGAGGCGCTCGGCGGTGAGCCCGGCGCCCGGCAGTCGGTGCTGACGGGGAACTTCCGCACGGTCGCGGAGATGAAGCTGCGGGCCTTCGATCTGCACTCATGGATCGACTTCGCAATCGGTGCCTACGGCGATGACGAAGTCGAACGCAACGCTCTGATCCCGCATGCCTGGCGGCGGGCCGAGGCCCGGTACGGGCGGGTCTACGATGCGGCGCAGACGGTGATCCTGGGAGACACCGTGCGCGATGTCGAAGCCGCTCTGGCGCACGGTGCCGCGGTGGTCGCCGTCGCCAGTGGGACCACGGCGGCCGCGGATCTGCGCGACGCCGGCGCCGAGGTGGTGATCGCCGACCTCGGCGATACCGCGGGGGTGCTGACGGCGATCGGGCGGGCGACGGAGGCAGCCGGCCGCAGCGCGTGACCCCGAGTTAGCACTAGAGGTAACACCGGAACTAAGACCGGAGCTAACACGAGAGCTGACGTTCCGGGCCGTGGATGCGGAGTATTCGGGCTGTCAGAACCGGCAGGCAGACTCGCGCCAGGGATCGAAGATGGATCGATCGCATCGTCGCGACGACCGGCTGGACGCAGACCGAGCAACACCCGTTCGACTGAGCATGTCTACCGCGAACTGGCCGACGTTCTTGATCGATACAGTGCGCACAACTTTCAAGGATTCGTCACCCTGGATGAGCTGATAGCCCGCGACGGGCCACCAAGGCCCTGACCGGGAAGTCTGACCGCTACCGTCGTGCCCATGAGAACCGAGGGAACGTTCAGTGTGACGTCGTTCGCGCCGGCCGCCGTCGAGCCGTCGCTGGACATCGTGACGGGCACCCCGACGGGGGTCGCGACCATGGAGAAGGCGTTCGAGGGTGGGATCGCGGGGCGTTCGGCCACGTTGTTCACCTCGGCGTATGACCAGGAGCGGGGTACGGGCACCTACCTGGCGTTGGAGTCGTTCGCCGGGACGTTCGACGGGCGTGGCGGCACCTTCAACTTCGTGCACTCCGCGACGACGGCCGGGGCGGACCGCTCGGACGAGTACTTCCTGATCGTGCCCGGCAGCGGTACCGGTGAGCTGGCGGGCATCACCGGTACCGGCAGCATCGAGATCGACGCGGATGGTACGCACCGCATCTGGTTCGACTACGCCATCAGCCCCGGACAGGTCGGCGCCGCCGAAGGCTGATCAACACCACCGAGGGCTGATCGGCGTCATCGAGGGCTGATCCGTGCCGCTCACAGCTGCTCCGGCGCGGCGATCCCCAGCAGCGCCAGCCCCAGCTTCAGCGTCTCGCCGGTCAGCCGCACCAGCGCGGCGCGGTTCTCCCGCACCGCGTCGGTCGGTGCCTTGAGGACCGGGCAGTTCTCGTAGAAGTCCGAGAACGTCTGCGCCAGCGCGTACAGGTACGACGCCAGGCGGTGCGGCTCGAAGTTCTCCGTGACCGTGGCCAGCGTCGCCCCGAGGTCGTCCAGGTGCAGTGCCAGCTTGCGCTCGGCCGGCTCCAGTTCCAGGTCCGGGTGCACGCGGGCGGCGGTGCCCGCGGGCAGCTTGCGCAGGATCGAGTGGATCCGGGCGTGCGCGTATTGCAGGTAGACGCTGGTGTTCCCGTGCAGGGAGACCATACGGTCCAGGTCGAAGACGTAGTCCTTGGTGCGGGAGGTCGACAGGTCCGCGTACTTCACCGCGCCGATGCCGACGATCTTCGCCTCGGTGCGCGCGGCGTCGGCGTCCAGGTCCGGATTCTTCTCCTGGACGGTGGCCACGGCGTGGTCGACGGCGCTGTCGAGCAGTTCGATGAGGCGGATGGTCTTGCCGGCGCGGGTCTTGAACGGCTTGCCGTCGGTCCCCAGGACCGAGCCGAACTGCACGTGGACCGCCTCGACGCCTTCGGGCAGGTAGCCGGCGCGGCGTGCGGTCTCGAACACCATGCGGAAGTGCAGTGCCTGGCGGCTGTCGACGACGTAGAGGATCTGGTCGGCCTTCAGGGTGTCGACGCGGTAGCGGATCGCGGCCAGGTCGGTGGCGGCGTAGCCGAAGCCGCCGTCGCTCTTGCGCACGATCAGCGGGACCGGGTCGCCGTCGGGGCCCTTGATGTCGTCGAAGAACACGCACAGCGCGCCCTCGCTCCACACCGCCACGCCCCGCTGTTCCAGGTCGGCGGCGACCTCGGCGAGGTAGGGGTTGTAGAAGCTCTCGCCGACCGCGTCGGCGTCGACCAGGCGCACGTCCAGGCGGGAGTAGACGTCCTCGAAGTAGCGCTTGGACTCCGCGACCATCTCGCGCCAGGCCGCCAGCGACTCCTCGTCGCCGCCCTGCAGGGTCACCACGCGCTTGCGGGCCCGGTCGGCGAACTGGGCGTCGGCCTCGAAGTGCGCCCGGGCGTCGCGGTACAGGGCGGTCAGCCAGGAGATGGCGGCCTGACCGGAGTGCTCGGCCTCGGCCGGGCGGGCCTCGGGGTGCTCGACCAGGTACTGGATGAGCATGCCGAACTGGGTGCCCCAGTCGCCGAGGTGGTTCTGGCGCACCACGGTGCGGCCGTCGAACTCCAGCATGCGGACCAGCGCGTCGCCGATGACGGTCGAGCGCAGGTGGCCGACGTGCATCTCCTTGGCGATGTTCGGCTGGGAGTAGTCGATGACGGTGGTCTGCCCGACCGCGGTGGGCGCCACGCCCAGGCGCGGGTCGCCGAGGCGCTCGGCGGCCTGGCCGGCCAGGGCGGCGTCGGTGAGGGTGAGGTTGAGGAAGCCGGGGCCGGCGACCTCGACGGCGGCGATCACGCCGGAGGTCGGGACGTGCGGGGCGGCCGCGGGCTGGCCGGAGGCATCCGCGCTGTCCACGCCAGCCGCGCCGGCCGGGGCCAGTGCGGCGGCGACCTTCGTGGCGAGTTCGCGCGGGTTGCCCTTCACGGCCTTGGCCAGCGGCAGCACCCCGTTGGCCTGGAAGTCGGCGTGGTCGGAGGGGCGGATCAGCGGGTCGGCGTCGCGCGCCGCGTCCCCCAGCACCGCGGTCAGCGCGGCGCGGACGTCGTCCGCCAGGATCTCCGACAGTGCCTTGGCCATGGGTTTCCTCGCTGCTCGGACCGATTCTCCGGCCGTTTTGATGGGGTCTGTCAAGCCTAGCGCCCAGGCCGAATCGATTTATAACTCAAACACGTGCGTTTGACTTAGTCGGGGCGGCGCGTCATCGTGGAATTCGAACACCACTGTTTGATTTCCACGACGGAGGGGATTCCGATGGACGACGGCCACGTCCAAGATCACGGTCACAGCCAAGATCACGACCACGGCGAAAGCCACGACCACTCCCGCTGGGCCGCCCTGGTCCTGCTCTGCCTGGCGCAGTTCATGCTGATCGTCGACATCACGGCGGTGAATCTGGCGCTGCCGTCGATGGCCCACGATCTGTCCCTCGGCCGCCAGGCACTGACCTGGGTGCCGGCCGCCTACACGCTGTGCTTCGGCGGGCTGCTGCTGCTCGGCGGCCGGCTCGCCGACGGCCTGGGACGACAACGCGCGTTCCTGCTCGGCCTGGCCGCGTTCACCGCCGCCTCGCTGGTGTCCGGGCTCGCGCACTCGTCCGGGGAGCTGATCGCCGGGCGCGCCGCGCAGGGGGTCGCCGCCGCGCTGCTGTCGCCGGCCGCGCTGTCGATCGTCACTACGACGTTCCACGGTCCGCAGCGCACCAAGGCGCTCGGGGTCTGGGGCGCGGTCGGCGGGGCCGGGGCCGCGGTCGGGGTGCTGGTCGGCGGCGCGCTGACCTCGGGGCCGGGCTGGCGCTGGGTGTTCTTCGTGAACCTGCCGATCGGCCTGGCGGTGCTGGTGCTGCTGCCCCGGCTGGTCGCGGCCTCGGCGCCGGCGCGGTCGCTGCGCGGTCTGGACGTGCCCGGCGCGCTGGCCGCGACCGCCACCGCCGCGCTGCTGGTCTACGGCCTGATCCAGGCCGGCGGCTCCGGCTGGGGCAGCGCGGGCACGCTGCTGCCGTCGGCCGGCGCGGCGCTGGCGGCTGTCGTGCTGGTTCTGGTGGAACGTTCGGCGGCGCATCCGTTGCTACGACGGGAACTAGTACGAGACCGTGCGGTGGTCGCCGGGACCGCGGTGATGTTCGCGGCGACGATCCTGTTGATCACCGGGTTCTTCCTCATCTCGTGGTACCTCCAGCACCGCGCGGGCTACTCGGCGCTCAAAACCGGCGTGGTGTACCTGCCGGTGGCGGTGGCCACGGGCCTGGGCGCGCATCTGGCCTCGCACGGCGTCGGGCACCTGGGCTTCCGCCGGACCGCCGTCTCCGGCTTCGCCGTGGCCGCCGCCGGGGCGCTGCTGCTGACCAGGCTCCCGGCGAGCGGCAACGCGGCGCTGGCGGTGCTGCCCGGGTTCATGCTGCTCAGCGTGGGCGTCGGCATGGCGCTGGTGACGGCCACCACCGCGGCCCTGCACCAGGCCGACCACAGCGCGGCGGGCCTGATCTCCGGCCTGGTCAACACCGGGCACGAACTCGGCTCGGCACTCGGCGTGGCGCTGGCCTCGGTGCTGGCTGCCGGGAGCCTCGGGGCGACGGCTACGGCGACTGCTACGGCAACTGCTACGACGACGGCGACCGGGGTCGACGGGTTCCACACCGCGTTCGCGGCCGCCGCCGGCATCGCTGCGGTGGCGGCGCTCGCGGCGCTGCGGGCGCTGCCGGCGGGGCGTCCGGATCCGACGGCACGGCCGGTGTTCGGGCACTGAGGCCCGCGCGCGCCGGCGCCTAGGCAAAGCAGCACCACCACCGCACTACCTACCACCCCATACGCTGTGACCATGGCCGACAAGACCGACAAGCCCAAGCGCGCCGACGCCGAGCGGACCATCACCGCCGTCCTCGACGCGGCCCTGCGGTGCTTCGCCGGCAGCCCCGACGCGACGGTGACCGAGATCGCCAAGGCGGCGGGCGTCGGCCGGGTCACGGTGTACGGGCATTTCGACTCCCTGGAGTCGATCGTCGATGCCCTGCTGGTCCGCTCGCTGGCCGAGGCCGACGCGACGTTCTCGGCGCTGGACCTGGAATCGGGCACCGCCGCCGAGGCCGTGGACCGGCTCCTGCACGCGCCCTGGCTCCTGGGCCGCTACCAGGGCCTGCTTGGCGCGGCCACCCGGCATCTGGGCCCGGAGAAGGTACGACGGCTGCACGACCAGGTCTTCGCCCGCATCGAGGCGGTCGTCGTCCGCGGCCGCGAATCCGGCGAGTTCCGCACCGACCTGCCGCTGCCGTGGGTGATGGCCTCGGTGTACGCCCTGGCCCACGCCGCCGCCGGCGAGGCCGACGCCGGGCGGCTGGGGCGCGAGCAGGCCGCGGACCTGTTGAGCACGACGATGCTCGGGCTGCTGCGCGGGCCCGGTGGGACCGGCGCGAGCTAGACTCACAGCACCTTTCGCAGGTCTCTGAAACGGAGCCGAACCATGTCCAACCCGAACCTGCGCCACATAGTGATCGTCCTGGACCGGTCCGGCTCCATGAACGCGGTCAAGGACGACACCGAAGGCGGCCTCGCGGCGTTCCTGGAAGCCCAGCAGGAGAACACCGGCGACACGCGGGTGTCGCTGTACCAGTTCGACACCAAGTACGAGCCCGTGTACGAGAACCTGGCGCTCGCCGACGTCCCCGCCTACACGCTCGAACCCCGGGGACGCACCGCGCTGCTGGACGCCATCGGACGCACCATCACCACCGTCAAGGCACAGGTCAAGGTCCTGGACGCGGATGAGCGGCCGGGTGAGGTCGTGCTGGTCGTGCTCACCGACGGCGCGGAGAACGCCTCGCGGGAGTACACGCTGGAGGCCGTGAAGCAGCTGATCGAGAAGCGGCGGGCGAAGGGCTGGCAGGTGGTGTTCCTCGGCGCCGACCAGGACGCGATCACCGTGGCGGCGACCATGGGCATCGACCGCGGCTCCAGCCTGTCCTACAGCAGCCGCTCGACCCGCAGGTCGATGAGCTCGGCGGGGCGGATGGTCTCGCGCGGTTCGGCCTCGGGCCGGTACGAGTTCACCGACGAGGAACGTGAGGCGGCGGTGGCCGAGGAGCCGCAGGGCGGCACTGGGGCGTAGGCAGCCCCGCCGCACCACCGCCCGCCGCCCCGTACCACCCCGCGCCGTCCTGTCACAGAGAACCTGTACAAATGACGCCATGAGCAACACCAGCGCATCCGTCCCGGCCCCCTCCTCCCCCGCCCTGCGTGAGGAGGCCGAGTCCCTGCTGCGCCGCCTCGCCGGGGAGTCGGCGCGGCTGCGCGAGGACCAGTGGACGGCGATCCACGCGCTGGTGGAAGACCACCGGCGGGCGCTGGTCGTGCAGCGGACCGGGTGGGGCAAGTCCGCGGTGTACTTCGTCGCCACCGCGCTGCTGCGGGCGCGCGGGGCCGGGCCGACGGTGATCGTCTCGCCGCTGCTGGCGCTGATGCGCAACCAGATCGAGGCCGCCGAGCGGGCCGGGATCCGGGCCCGGACCATCAACTCGGCGAACCTGCACGAGTGGGAGGACATCCAGGCCGAGGTCGCGGCCGGTGAGGTGGACGTGCTGCTGATCTCCCCGGAGCGGCTGAACAACCCCGACTTCCGCGACGAAGTGCTGCCCAAGCTGGCCTCGGAGGTGGGGCTGCTGGTTGTGGACGAAGCTCACACGGTCAGCGATTGGGGCCACGACTTCCGCCCGGACTACCGCCGTATCCGGACGTTCCTGCCCGACCTGCCGCCCGGCGTCCCGGTGCTGGCCACGACCGCCACGGCGAACGCCCGCGTGGTCGCCGACGTCGCCGAACAGCTCGGTACGCACAGCGACGGCGACACCCTGGTGCTGCGCGGGACGCTGGATCGGGAAAGCCTGTCGCTGCACGTGGTGCGCCTGGGCAGTCCGGAGGAACGGTTCGCGTTCCTGGCCGAGCAGCTGCCGAACCTGCCCGGCTCGGGCATCATCTACACCCTCACCGTCGCGGCCACCGACGAGGTCGCGGCGTTCCTGCGCTCGCGCGGGTTCGAGGTGGCCTCCTACTCCGGCCGCACCGAGGACGCCGAGCGCCGCCAGGCCGAGGCGGACCTGCTCGGCAACCGCATCAAGGCCCTGGTCGCCACCTCGGCCCTCGGCATGGGCTTCGACAAGCCCGACCTGGGCTTCGTGGTCCACCTCGGCGCCCCGAACTCGCCGATCGCCTACTACCAGCAGGTCGGCCGTGCCGGCCGCGGCGTGGACCACGCCGACGTGCTGCTGCTGCCCGGCGCCGAGGACCGCGCGATCTGGCAGTACTTCGCCTCCCTGGCCTTCCCGCCCGAGCAGCAGGTCCGCGCGACCCTGGACGCCCTGGCCGCCGCCGGCCGCCCGCTGTCCACCGCCGCCCTGGAGCCGCGGGTGGACCTGCGGCGCTCGCGGCTGGAGACGATGCTGAAGGTTCTGGATGTCGACGGTGCGGTGCGCCGGGTGAAGGGCGGCTGGGTCTCGACCGGCGAGCCGTGGGAGTACGACGGCGAGCGCTACGCCCGTGTCGCCGCCGCCCGCGAGGCCGAGCAGCGCTCGATGATCGAGTACGAGACCACCACCGAGTGCCGCATGACCTTCCTGCGCCGCCAGCTCGACGACCCGGCCGTCGAAGGGCCCTGCGGCCGCTGCGACAACTGCGCCGGGCCGAAGTTCGTGGCCGCGGTCTCCGGCGAAGGAGCCGAGGCGGCGCGCGCCGCGCTGGCCAAGCCCGGGGTGGAGATCGCGCCGCGCAAGCTGTGGCCGACCGGCATGTCGGCGCTCGGGGTGGCGTTGACCGGCAAGATCCCGCCGGCCGAGGCCGCCGAGGCCGGCCGTGCTCTGGGGCGTCTGACGGACCTGGGCTGGGGTGCGCGGCTGCGTGAGCTGCTCGCCGACGGCAGCGCCGACCGGCCGTTGCCGGAGCCGATGGTGGACGGGATCGTGAAGGTGTTGGCGGCCTGGGGTTGGAAGCAGCGTCCGACGGCGGTGGTGTCGATCGGTTCGCACAGCCGTCCGGGTCTGATCGCCGACACCGCGCGCCGCATCGCGGCCATCGGCCGTCTGGAGTATCTCGGTGCGGTGGACGTGGTCGCGCCCGGGGCGGCCGGGCAGGTGCGCCGTGGCAACAGCGCGCAGCGGCTGATGCAGGTCCACGACGCGTTCGTGCTCGGTCCGGCGCTGGCCGAGGCGGTGGCGGCGCATCAGGGGCCGATCTTGTTGGTGGACGATCGGGTCGACACCGGCTGGACGATGACTGTGGCGGCGCGGATGCTGCGGCGGGCCGGGGCCGATGAGGTGCTGCCGTTCGCGTTGGCGTTGGAGGCGTAGCCAGCGACGATTCAATTCCCCTGAGCCACCCCGCGCCGGATGCGGGGTGGCTTTGCTGTGGTGGCGGAAACCCTTGCGGTGCAAAGGATTCACGACACCGTAAAGCAGAACGTTGACGAGTATCCGAGCTCTGACTAGTCTCCGACCGACCGAAGCGAATGAATCGTTTCAACACCGGCTGAGACGCCTTCCCAGAGCCCGGAGTCCCTATGCGCATACGTTCTGGCACTTCCTTGCGCCTTCTGATGAGCCTCGCGCTGACGACCTTGTCGTTGAGCGCGCTGGCCGAACCCGATGTGGCGTCCGCCGCCACCGCCGGTCCCGCCGTGTGGATCCTCGACGCCGCCGACCGGCCCTTCACCTCCACCACCGAGCCGAGTACCGCGCCGACCTCAATCCAGTTGTACACGGCCGGCGACGACACCGAGGCCGCGCAGATCCTCGTCCGGTCGGCCTCGGCGCAGACCGGGGTGTCGGTCACGGCCGGGGCGCTGACCGGGCCGGGTGGCGCGACCATACCGGCCGCCGACATCAGCGCCCGGTATGAGTACGACCACCCGTCCATCTCCAAGGTCGGCAACATCCAGAACCCGCCCGATGGTGGCACCGCTTACTACGACGCGTTGATCGACGACAGCCCGCAGTCGGTGGCGGCGAACACGACCTTCGCCAGCTACTACGAGGTGGCCGTGCCCTCGGGGCAGGCACCGGGTGTTTACACCGGTACTACGACGGTGAACAGCAGCCTGGGCGCGGTGGCGGTGCCGGTGTCGGTGACCGTGTATCCGGTGACGATCCCGCCGACCAGCCAGTCCACGTTCAAGATGAACAACTGGTTCACCTCGGCGGGCTGGGACTACACCGGTACGGTCACGTCCATCCCCGGCGAGTACGGGGTGCAGATGTTCGACCCGAACTGGTGGACCGTCGAGACCAACATCGCCGCCGACATGGCCAGGCACCGCAACAACGTGATCTACGCCGACGCCGAGGCGCTGGCGATCCCGGACACCACCGTCGACGCCTCCGGGAACTTCACGTTCGGCTGGAGCACCTTCGACCGGTTCGTGAACCTGTTCGTGAACTCCGGCGCGATGCAGTACATCTACACCCCGACGCTGCTGGAGCCCAGCCCCACCAACGGCGGGACCGACCCGCAGGTGGACACGCTGGTCGCGGCCAACGGCGTGAGCGGCGCGGTCAAGCACGTGCTGTGTCCGGTCAACGCCGGCCCGGCAGCAGGCTGCCCGAACACGACGACGTGGCTCAACCAGTTCTTCCCGGCGCTCAAGGCCCACCTGGACGCCATGGGCTGGACGAACCGCTTCTACATGAGCGGCCTGGACGAGCCGACGACCTCGCAGCAGGCCGCGGCGGCCAACTGGTTCTACGCCGTCTACGACAAGTACTTCCCGAACCCGCTCACCAACGAGGCCCAGGACAACGCCTTCACCGGCGACGCCTCCTACCTGACGACCTCGACCCCGCAGAGCATCGTCTACGACCAGAACACGGCGCTGTACCAGAACTACCGGATCAGCGGGAAGGACCTGTGGCTCTACACGTGCATATCGCCGCAGGGCAAGTACATGAACAGGTTCACCAGCAACTACTTGGACGAGACCCGGTTGATCCCGTGGTTGGACTGGAAGATCGGCGGCGACGGCTACCTGCACTGGGGCTGGAACTACTGGATCGACACCTCCAAGCCGCAGTGGACGCCGGCCGACACGTTCAACGGCCCGCAGACCGGCGACCAGTGGCTGGTGTATCCGGACAAGTCGGCTTACACGATCTACGACAGCCTGCGCAGCGAGGCGCAGACCGCCGGGTTGCAGGACTACGAACTGCTGCACCAGCTCGCGGCGGTGAAGCCGGATGCGGCGCGTACCCTGTCCGAGACCCTGGTCACCAACCCGACGTCGTACGACACGTCCGGGTGGGACGTCGAGGCCGTGCACAAGCAGCTGCTGGACGAACTCGCCGGCACCAGCGCCGACCTGGCACTGCCGTTCACCGACGACTTCAGCGGCGGCGACCACTTCTGGACCCACACCAAGGGCACCTGGTCCACGAACGGGGCCGAGTACACGCAGTCTGACTCCTCGGCGAACTGGGGCTACGTCTCCTACCTCCGCGGCCGCGGCTACCAGGACGTCTCGGCCAGCGTGGACCTGCAGATCACCGGGGTGAACGCCAGCGGCGGGAGCCAGAACTGGGCCGGGCTGATGGTGCGCTCGGCGAACGGCACGGACATGGACTCCGGGTATCTCATAGCCCAGCGCGACGACGGCGAGGTGTTCGTCTACCGCAGTGGCACCACGCTCGCGCACGCGACCGTCCCGGGCTACGTCTCCGGAGCGCGGACCCACCTGCGGGTGGTCGCTCAGGGCAGCACCCTGACGGTGTACTCCGGGACCGGCCAGGCGCCGGTGCTGACCGTCACCGACTCGGCGTTCAGCGCCGGCGACGTCGGGGTGGTCACCGGCGGGGCCAGCGCGAACTTCTGGAACGCGCGGGTGATGCCGACGTCCGTCGACCCGGTGGAGACCGCGGCGATCACGGCCTCGAGTTCGTACGAGGGCGAGGGCTGGGGCATCCGGTCGGCCGTCGACGGGCAGCGCTCCTCGGCGGCTGACGCCATGGGCTGGAGCAGCCTGGGGACGTACACCGTCAACCACACCGAGTGGGTGCAGCTGGATCTGGGGTCGGCCCGTTCGTTGGACCGCGTCGACCTCTACCCGCGTGACGACGGGGCCAACACCGGTTTGGGCTTCCCGATCGACTTCACGATCCAGGTCTCGGCCGACGGCACGAACTGGACCACCGTGAGCACCCGGACCGGCTATCCGAAGCCCGGCGCCGGAGCCCAGACGTTCCCCTTCGCCGCGACCACGGCCCGGTATGTGAAGGTCACCGGCACGAACCTGGGCACCGACCCGCTGGGCCACTACCACATGCAGTTCGCCGAGATCGAGGCGCACGGCGGCGACCTGGCGCTGGGCCGCCCGGCCAGCGCGTCGAGCTCGGCGAACCTGCCGAACGAGGGCTGGCTCACCGCGAACCTGACCGACGGTGCGCACCACACCGACCTGTGGAGCTCCTCGGGCTGGAGCAGCGCCGGATCGAGCTCGCCGGACACCACGCAGTGGGCCCAGGTGGACCTCGGCGGGCCGTCGCTGATCAGCCAGGTCACGCTCTACCCGCGCGATGATGCCCCGAACACCGGCCTGGGCTTCCCGACCGCGTTCACGATCCAGATCTCCCCTGATGGCACGAACTGGACCACGGTGACGACGCAGAGTTCGTACCCGCGGCCGACAGCCGGCGGGCAGGCCTTCGGCTTCGGTGCGAGCACGGCCCGGTATGTACGGGTCACGGGCACTCAGCTCACTGCCGATCCGTTTGGTACGTACTACATGCAGCTGGCCGGGATCTCGGTCACGTAGGGGGGCAGCACAGCATGCAGCGCGTCTGTTTCCTGTTGAAGGTGAAGGCCGAACTGGCTGAGGAATACCGGGCACGCCACGAGACGGTGTGGCCGGACATGCTGGCGACGCTGAGCGCGTCCGGTTGGAGGAACTACTCGCTGTTCCTGCGGCCGGACGGGCTGCTGGTCGGCTACCTGGAGACCGAGGACTTCGGCGCCGCGCTCGCCGCGATGGCCGGCTCCGAGGTCAACGCCCGGTGGCAGGAGGAGATGGCGCGCTACTTCGAGGGGATCGACGGCGGTGCGCCGGATGGGGCGATGGTGCCGCTCGATGAGGTGTTCTATTTGGAAGGTCAGTGTGTGCAGGGCCCGCAGGACCGGGACGTCCTCGGGATGGCCTACCAGGAAGTCCTCGTTGAACAGCAGTACCGAGCCTTCGACGCCGGTGGCGTCCTGCCAGTGGTGCACCTGTCCCGGCACGATGACCCCGAAGTGCGGCGGGGTGATCGGCCAGGGCTGGGAGTCCACGACGTGCAGGCCGCGGCCGGCGGTCACCAGCACGATCTCGTAGAAGGTGTGCCGGTGCGGGAAGTCGGCCAGCGACAGGGGCCCGATGCGCTGGAAGGAGCCGGCCGCGAACGGCAGGAGGGCGACCTCGGGCACCTCCAGCTCGTGCAGGTCCAGACGGCCGCGGCCGGCGCCGGGTGCGCGCTCGGTGTGGGGGGACGGCGCCGAAACGTCCATATCGGCATCCTGCGATGTCCGCACGCCGCGCGTCCAGCCCGGGTCAGGACCCTGAGGTGGCCTGGTAGATCTTCGCGATCCGCTTCGAGAAGTAGATGCTGTAGGAGATGTCCGGGGAGTTGCCGCCCTGTTCGTACCCGCCGAGCACGCCGACCAGCCGGTTCCCCGAGGCGATGAACGGGCTGCCGCTGGCCCCTTCGGGCAGGCCCGAGCAGTCCAGCTCCAGCTGGGTGTCGGTGTACTTCTTCGTCGGCGCGGTGCAGCCGACGGGCCGGGACGCCAGCAGCGGATACGACGCGATGCTGATCGAGTTCGCGTACCCCGGCTCGGCGGAGAACGTGTCGGCGCCGGTGAGGCTCTCCAGGGTCTGCGTTCCGCCGCCGACCTTGCGCACCTTCAGGAAGGCTATGTCGGCGTCCGGGTCCTCTTGGGCCACCCAGTTCGAGTCCAGGTAGGCGGTGGTGGCGACCCACTCCCCGTAGGGCGCGGTGTTGTCGTGGTACCCCGGTACGAACACGATGTGGTTGTTCCAGCCGGTGTAGAGCTTGTCGTACACGCAGTGCCCGGCAGTGACGATCAGGTCCCCGGATCCGCTGTGTACGACACTGCCGGTGCAGTAGTGCGCCGACACCACGCCCCCGACGCTGAAGAACACCGCGCCGACCTTGGGGATCCCGTCGAAGGCGACAGCGCTGACCTTGCCGTTGGCCGTGGTGCCGGCCGGGATCGATCCGGTCAGCGGCGGCCCCGAACGCAGCACGGTGTGCGGGTCTTCCGGGGTGGACTCCATGACGTGCGTGACGACCTTCGTGGCGGCCGCCTCGCTGCTGGCGGAGCTGGCAGCGGCATCAGCGGCGGAAGAGCCGCCGTGGCAGGCCGTCGCCAGCACCGACACGGCGAGGGCTGTGGACGCGAGCAGACCGTGGCGGCGGTTCTTCATAACAGTGAGGATGCCTCCGGATTCGGAACGTTGTCAGTCGCGCAGCATACCGGTCGCGGTTGTCGGGATTACCAATGCGCTGATAGCGAGCGCAGCACCGCGCCGCGCACGGAAACCGGCTCCCCCTCGGCGCCCGGCAGGCCGCCGACGAGTCCGGGCAGGGACGCGCCGAACGGGTCCACGTCGAAGACGTATTCGGATTTCTCGTTGTCCAGGATGAGATCCACTCCCAGGGAGCGGATCCCGGCGAAGAGCGTGGCGGTGCGCTCGGCCAGCGCGATCAGCCGCTCCCAGCGCTCGGTCGCGAACCGGGTGAGGAAGGCGTCGATCTCGCGGCGCCTGCCGCCGTACCACTCGCGCAGCGCGTCCCCTTCGCGCTTCACGCCGACGGCGTGGGTGACTTTGCCGTCCAGCACCGCGAACCGGAAGTCGTAGAAGTTGTTGAGCAGGTGCACGCGGTGAAGCGAGGCGACCGCGTGGATCCCGTCGGGGGCCAGCAGTTCGGCGACTTCGGCCAACTCCCGTCGGTCGCCGGCGCCCTGGCCGGGAGCGCGCCAGACCTCGAAGCCGGTGCGGGTGCGGTGCCGGAACAGCTGCGTGCGCCAACCGTCGATCATCCACTCGTCGGAGCCGGCGAACCGGGGTCGCAGGGTGTTGCCGCCGACGGCGGACACGTCGGAGAGTTCCAGCAGCGGAAGGCCGCTGTCGCGCAGGAACGCGTCACACTTCGTACGGTCCAGTGCCAGCAGCGTCTGCTCGACAGAGGCCGCGAGGCTCGCGCCGGCCTTGGTGGCCGCCGCGTCCAGGCGTTCCAGGGCTGCTTGAAGGTGCGCGTACCGCGCACGCTGGCCGCCGACCGGATCGGCCGCGGTGTCAGGGTACAGACGTTCGGCGAAGACCACCTCGCCTGAGCCGAACTCGGCCTCGGAGTCCACCACGGCGGACCACGGCACGAAACGCGGCTGTGCGAGGCCGGCCTGCTGTGCCGCACGCGACCATTCGGCGCGCGCCGCCTCGTCCTCCTGGCCGGTCACGACCGCCCAGCTCGGCGTGCTCATTCGGCGACCGCTATGAATCGGTCGTTGTCGCGGCCCAGCAGTGCTTCGTCCACGTTGATGTCCGCTTCCGGGAGGGCTTGCCAGAGCCGTTCGATCATCTCGTCGCTGATCCAGTGGTGGTGCAGGTCTAGGCGGTGCAGGTGGGTCAGGGGCTGGCCGGCGAGCAGTGCGGCCGCGCCGTCGTCGCCGAGGGTTCCGAGGGCGAGGTCCAAGGATTGCAGGCGGGCCACGACGGGGGCGTGGGCGAGGACGGCGGCCAGGGCGTCGGTGTCCTCGGCGTTGCGCAGGCCCAGGTGTCGCAGGGCTGGGAAGGCGGTGCCGGACAGGATGGCGGCGAGGTCTGCGGCCTCGGCGCCGCCTTCGTAGATCGAGGTGCCGAGGTAGAGGTCCAGGCCGGTGAGGGCGGGCAGGGTGGAGGCGCCGATGGCGCGGACGACGTGCGGGGGCAGGCCGCCGGTCTGCAGTGTCAGTTCTCGTAGTCGGTCGTGGGCCAGGGGTTCCATCGACATCTCGGCGGTGCCGCGCAGGCCGAATTCGACCAGGTTCGGGAAGGCGGCGAGCAGCGGGCCGGGGTCGGGTTGTCCGATCCAGGAGACTTCGGACATCTCCGAGGGGACGTCTCCGACGAACAGTGCTTCCAGGTTGGGGAAGCGGTCGGCGGCGGCCAGGAGTGCGGCGTGGTATTCGTCCCAGCCGGTGCCGGACTCGCAGGAGTCCCAGGCGGCCAGGGTCAGGGCTTTGACGCGGGTGGTGTCGACGGTCTGGAGGAAGGCCGGCCAGATCTGTTCGCCGTCGGCCTCGTCGTATTCGTCGGCGCCGACGCGCCAGGCCCAGGCTTCGATGTCGTCGGGGACGCCGCCGGGTTCCAGCTCGGCCGGGTCGCCGTGGGCGAAGGGGAACACCGGCAGACCGTGGAAGGTGGTCAGGGCGTCGCGTCGGAAATCCTGGATCACCCGGGCACGGTATCGGTTGCCGGGGACACTGTGACGGCCGGCCGTGTTGTATACAATCGTGTTCTCAGAGCTTTGATTCTCAGCGATTGCTGCTTGACGGTGGCAGCATCGGAAGAGAGGGCATGCTCAATACGCCGGGGGGTGCAGTGCTCGGGGTCGTGGTCGTCCCGTTCTTCTGTGCCATGATCCTGACGTTCGTCGCGGCGTTGCTGGTGCTGCTGGTTCTGCTGGCCGCGCGGATCGTGCTGCTGCCGGTCGCGCTGGCCCGGCGCGTCAGGCTGCGCGCCTGGCTCAAGCCGCCGTTCGACCGCTTCCGCCGGATCTGTTCGGCGATCGCAGTGATCGCCGACAGCCTCGAAGACCTCCTGGACAAGATGCCGCCGACTCGCCCTCACTGATCCCGGTGGGCGTCCCGTCCCCGGGCGATGTGCCGGACCACGATGCGGGCCGCCTTGTCCGGGTCGCCGGATTCCAGGACCTCGACGATCTCGCGGTGCTCGCGCCAGGAATCCTGGGCACGGCGCGGCAGCTTGGCCGTGTAGACCCACTCCATCTTCCATCTGAGCTGGGTGATCAGCTCGGTGAGGGTCCGGCTGCCGGAGGCCTGGGCCAGGACCTCGTGGAAGCGGCTGTTCAGCCGGGCCAGCTCCTCCAGGCGGCCGGCGGCCAGCGCGTCGTCGGCCAGTGCCACCAGTTCCTTGAGCCGGCCGAGCTGCTCGGGGGTGTGGCGGACGGCGGCCCGTGCGGCGCCCAGCGGCTCCAACAGCGAGCGGATCTCGATCAGGTCCTCGGCCTCGGCGTCGTCGAGCTCGGCGACGACCACGCCGGCGTAGGGGCGCCGGGCGACGAAGCCCTCGGCCTCCAGCGTGCGCAGGGCTTCGCGGACCGGGACGCGGGAGACGCCGTAGCGCGCCGACAGCGCCTCCTCGGCCAGCCGGGCGCCTGGGGCGTGGACGCCGCGGATGATGTCGTCACGGATGGCGCGGGTGACGCCGCCGGCTCCGGCGGTCCCGCGGTCCTTGCCAACCCTGCCGTCCATCCGTCACCCTTGATTGTATACAATCGTGCCCGACCGGGAGGTGGAAGGGCTGTGGCGAACGTACTACAGGGCGGCGGGCAGGCCGTGCGTGGCGCTCTGGGCTCGATCAACCGCCTGGGCAGGATCGGCGTCGACCCCTATCTGCTGACCATCCTCGGCACGGTCGCGCTGGCCACGCTGCTGCCGGCCCGGGGCCCGGCGGCGACCGGCCTGAGCCATGTCACCGTGGTCGCGATCGGCCTGCTGTTCTTCCTGTACGGGGCACGGCTCTCGCCGAAGGCCGCGTGGGACGGTATGAAGCAGTGGCGGCTGCACGCGGTGATCCTGGCCGCGACGTTCGTGCTGTTCCCGCTGCTGGGGCTGGCCGCCGAGGCCGCGTCCCGGCCGGTGCTGGGGCCGGAGTTGGCCAAAGGCGTGCTGTTCCTGACGCTGCTGCCCTCGACGGTGCAGTCCTCGATAGCGTTCACGTCCCTGGCCCGGGGCAACGTCGCGGCGGCGGTGTGCGCGGCGTCGTTCTCCTCGCTGGCCGGGATCGTGGTGACGCCGGCGCTGGCCTCGGTCGTGCTCGGCGGCGCGGTCCGCGTGAACGGCGGCGCGGTGCTGGCGCTGACCGCGCAGCTGCTGCTGCCCTTCGCCGCCGGCCAGATCGCGCGCCGCTGGATCGCCGGGTGGATCGGCGCGCACAAGCCGCTGCTGACGCTCGTCGACCGCGGCTCGATCCTGCTGGTGGTGTACAGCGCGTTCAGCGAGGGCATGGTCGCCGGGGTCTGGCACTCGGTGTCGGCGGCGCGGCTGGGGGCGCTGGTGGTGTGCTGCGCGGCGCTGCTGGCGGCGGTGCTGACGCTGACCGGGCTGGCCTCGGCGCGGCTGCGGTTCGCGCGGGCCGAGCGGGTGGCGCTGGTGTTCTGCGGGTCGAAGAAGAGCCTGGCCTCGGGGCTGCCGATGGCGGCGGTGTTGTTCCCGGGGCACGAGCTGAGCTTGATGGTGTTGCCGCTGATGGTGTTCCACCAGGTTCAGCTGATGGCGTGCACGGTCCTGGCGCGGCGGTGGGGACAGCGGGACGCCGGCTCCGGCGCGCAGGCCGGCGGTCCAGCCAGCGATCCGGCCGGGACGCGGTTGGCCGCCGTGCGGGCCTGACGCGAGATTCTCAGCGTCCGCGCCGCGTGCGAGTCTTGATCGTGTGAACCCACCTAAAGTCATCGCCACCGACCTGGACCGCACCCTGCTGCAAAGCGGCGGCACCACGTCGGAGCGCACCCGCGCCGCCCTCGACATGGCCATGGAGCGCGGGGCGCACGTGATAGCCGTGACCGCGCGGCCGATCCGGTGGCTGGACCGGCTCAAGCCGTGCTTCTCGCGGCTGCCGCACGTCATCGCCTCCAACGGGGCGGTGTGCTACGACCTGGGGGCCGGCCGGGCCTACGACACCCGGCCGTTCGAGACCGCAACGCTGCCGAAACTGCTGTCCGGGCTGCGCGCGGCGCTGCCGGACGCCCGGATCGCGATGGAGACGGCATACGGCCTGGTGCGCGAGGACGGTTACGAGCTGTCGACGTTCGACCGGGACGGCGACGATGCCGGACGGCTGGTAGTGCCGTTCGAGGACCTGGCCGGGGCGGTGGCGGACCAGCCGGTGCTGAAGCTGCTGACCACGGACCGGACGCGCGACAGCGCCGAGATGTTCGCCGAGGCGAGCCCGGCGGTCGGGACGCTGGGCCACCTGACCTACTCCACCCGGTACGGCGTGCTGGAGTTGGGGCCGCCCGGGGTCACCAAGGCCACGACGCTGGCCGCGTGGTGTGCCGCCCGGGACATCGACGCCGCGGACGTGGTGACCTTCGGGGACATGCCGAACGACATCCCGATGCTGGGCTGGGCCGGCCGGTCCTACGCGGTGGCCAACGCGCTGCCGGAGGTGAAGGACGCCGCGAAGGGCGTCACGGCGAGCAACGACGACGACGGCGTGGCGCTGATCGTGGAAGAGCTCTTCGATACCCGGGGCTGAACTCGAGCTCGTACTCGCACTCGCACTCGGATGCGTCTCAGATGGCGAGACATATCTTCTCGAATATCGAACACTTCACTAGAGTCTCCGGCATGACGACGAGGCCGGAGACTTTGGATATGCCGACTCCACAGAACACGTACACCCACGGCCACCACGAGTCAGTCCTCCGCTCGCACCGCTGGCGCACCGCGGAGAACTCGGCCGGGTACCTGCTGCCGCACCTGTCCGCAGGTCAGGCCGTGCTCGACGTGGGCTGCGGGCCCGGCACCATCACCGCCGACCTCGCCGATCGCGTCGCCCCGGGCACCGTCACGGCCGTGGAGATCACCGACGAGGCGCTGTCTCTGGCACGGGAGGAGATCGCCAAGCGCGGCACCGGCAACGTCCGGTTCGCGGTCGCCGATGTCCACGCCCTGGACTTCCCGGACGACACCTTCGACGTCGTACACGCCCACCAGGTGCTGCAGCATGTCGCCGATCCGGTGCTGGCGCTGAAGGAGATGCGGCGGGTCTGCAAGCCCGGCGGGATCGTCGCGGCGCGCGACGGCGACTACGGCGGCTTCCGCTGGTTCCCGGAGGTCCCGGCGCTGGATGAGTGGCTGCGGCTGTATCAGGCCTTGGCGACGTCCAACAGCGGCCACCCGGACGCCGGGCGCCGGCTGCGTAGTTGGGCGCTGGCCGCCGGGTTCCCGGAGGATGCCGTGACAGCCGGCGCGTCGTCTTGGGTGTTCGCCGACCCGGCGGACCGCCGGTGGTGGGCCGAGCTGTGGGCCGATCGCACCACCAAGTCCTCGACCGCCGCGCAGTACGTCGAGAAGGGCTTCGCATACCTCGAGGACCTGGACGCCGTCGCGGCCGGCTGGCGCGCGTGGGCCGGTGCCGAGGACGGGTGGTTCAACGTCGTTCACGGCGAGATCATCTGCGTGGCCTGATATACCCGGAATAGCCTTCCGCGCAGGCCAATACGCCGACCGACGGCGTTATTCGGGGGCCGAACCATTCGGTGTCCCGATATTTCCGACCGCAGCCCGGTCCTCTCGCATGTCGAGAGGGCCGGGCTGTGCGTGCACAATCAGGGTTTTACCGCTATGGTTCCAGCCCATGGACCGCGCCGTGTTGCTGACGACCCGCGGCCACGTGGACTACTGCCGCGTGGCCAGCGCGCTGTGTCCGTTTTCCTGAAAAGGGTTCTGACCTCCCCCGCCATCCGCATGCCGGTCTTTTAGTCGAAGGCTTTTGCATATAAGCGGTGTTTCCCGGGTACCGATCGGTCCGAGAACCGCTCAGCGCCATGCCAAGTCCTTTCGACACGCATAAGCGTGCCCTGATACGGGAGCCACACGACGCCATGGGCCCTTTCCTGCTGCGCAGGATCGTCAACTATCTGGTTCTGATCACTCTGGCGACGTGCCTGGGCTACCTGCTCGCGGCCTCCAGCCTCCAGCCCCGCGAGTACTTCGCGCAGCGCCAGCCGCCGCCTCCCGCGGCGTCGGTGAACGCCACGCTCAACGAGCTGAACCTGAACGACAAGACACCGATCCTGGACCGGTTCGGACACTGGGCCGAGGGCGTGGTGACCGGCGACTTGGGCAAGACCATCGACGACACCTCGGTGTCCACCGAGATGGGACGCCGGGTCGGGGTGACGCTGCGGCTGGTGCTGGTCGGCACGATCACCGGCGCGCTGGTCGGCGTCGCGCTCGGGTTCATCGGCGCCATCAGACAGTACCGACCATCGGACCACGCCATCACGTTCCTGTCTTTCCTGGTGCTGTCCACGCCGGTGTTCCTGCTGGCGGTCCTGCTGAAGATCGGCACCGTGAAGATCAACCAGGCCGCCGGCACCACGCTGCTGCCGTACACCAACGAGACGACGCCGGGACTGGCCGGAGGATGGCTGCGGCATCTGGTCGACCGCGGACAGCACCTGGTCGTGCCGACGCTGTCGCTGATGCTCGGGCAGGCCGCGCTGTTCAGCCGGTATCAGCGCTCGGCGATGCTCGACGTGCTCGGCGCGGACTACATCCGCACCGCGCGCGCCACCGGCATGCGGCGCGGCCCGGCGCTGGTCAAGCACGGGCTTCGCACCGCCCTGATACCTATGGCCACGCTTTTCGCCTACCAGATGGGCATGCTGCTGACCGGGGTCACGTTCACCGAGAAGATCTTCGGCTGGCACGGGATGGGTGAGTGGTTCGTGGACTCCATCGGGCGTCAGGACGTGAACTCGGTGGCCGCGATGGTGCTGTTCACCGCGGTTCTGATCCTGATAGCCGGGCTGCTCTCGGACGTGGCGCACGCGCTGCTGGACCCGCGGGTGCGTGTCTGATGGCCGCCGGGATGGAGCTCGTGATCGCCGAGGAGGACGCGGCGCGTCCGGCCGAGCCGGAGGCGCTGAGCCGGGGCCGGATCGTGCTGCGCAGGTTCCTGCGGCGAAAGCTGGCGGTGGCCGGGCTGGTGATCCTGGTGCTGATGTTCGCGCTGGCGTTCATCGGGCCGTATCTGAGTTCGTGGAACTACAAGGACCAGGACTACAGCAACTTCCTGACCGGGCCGTCGGCCACGCACTGGTTCGGCACCACGCAGATCGGCTCGGACGTGTACGCGCAGACGTTGCGCGGTCTGCAGAAGTCGCTGATCATCGGGCTTCTGGCGGCGGTGCTGTCGACCGGGCTGGCCGGGATCGTGGGCGCCACCGCCGGGTACTTCGGCGGCTGGACCGACAGGGTCCTGATGTGGTTCGTGGACCTGCTGCTGGTGCTGCCCTCGTTCCTGATCCTGGCGATCACCTCGCCGCTGTTCCACGGCCGGACCTGGCTGCTGTTCGTGGTGCTGCTGGCGGCGTTCAACTGGATGGTGACCGCGCGCATGGTGCGGGGCCTGGCGCGCTCGCTGCGGGAGCGGGAGTTCGTCACGGCCGCCGAGGTCATGGGGGTGCACCCGCTGCGCATCATCACCCGGCACCTGCTGCCGAACATGGCCTCGCTGCTGATCATCGACGCCACGTTGAACGTCGGCGGGACCATCATCGCCGAGACCTCGCTGAGCTACTTCGGTTTCGGCGTGCAGCCCCCGGACGTGTCGCTGGGCACGATCATCGCCGACGGCACCGATTCGGCCCTGAACTTCCCGTGGCTGTTCTACCCGGCGGGCATCCTGCTGATCCTGACGGTGATGGCGGTGGCGTTCGTGGGCGACGGCCTGCGCGACGCGATGGACGACACGGCCGGCACCGCCTCGGCCTCCACCTCGGCCGCGATGTCCGCCGCCGACCAGGCCTCGGAGGGTGCGGCGTGAGTTCGGACGCGATGGTGTCGTCGGACGCGGTGTTGGAGGTCACGGACCTGCGCGTGTCGTTCCCCGGCGAGAAGGGCAGGCCGCTGGAGGCTGTCCGAGGCCTGAGTTACACGGTGCGGCGCGGGGAGACGCTGGCGATCGTCGGCGAGTCCGGCTCGGGCAAGTCGGTGTCCTCGATGGCGGCGATCGGCCTGCTGCCGACGAACGCGAAGGTGACCGGCTCGGTGCGCTTCCGCGGCCGGGAACTGCTGGGGCTGGGCGACAAGGAGATGTCGCGGATCCGCGGCGCGGGCATCTCGATGGTGTTCCAGGACCCGCTGTCCGCGCTGACCCCGGTGTACCGGGTCGGCGAGGCGATCGCGGCGGCGATCCGGGTGCACCAGGAGGTGTCGGCGGACGCTGCGATGCGGCGTGCGGTGGAGCTTCTGGAGCTGGTCGGCATCCCGGATCCGGTGCGGCGCGCGCAGGCGTTCCCGCACGAGTTCTCCGGCGGCATGCGCCAGCGCGTGATGATCGCCATGGCGATCGCCAACGACCCGGACGTGATCATCGCCGATGAGCCGACCACGGCCCTGGACGTGACGGTGCAGGCACAGATCCTGGAGGTCCTGGCCACCGCGAAGAAGGCCACGGGCGCGGCGATCGTGCTGATCACGCACGACCTCGGCGTGGTCGCCGGCTTCGCCGACCGCGCCGCGGTGATGTACGCCGGGCGCCCGGTGGAGACCGCGACGGTCGAGGAGCTGTTCGCGAAGCCCGCGATGCCGTACACCGCGGGGCTGCTGGGTTCGCTGCCGCGCCTGGACGCCGGCCGCGGCGCGCGCCTGCGGGCGATACCCGGGGCGCCGCCGTCGTTGCTGGAGTTGGGGGCGGGGTGTCCGTTCGCGGCGCGGTGCGAGTTCGTGGTGGATGTGTGCCGGTCGGCGGAGCCGGAGCTGGTGGACGTCGCGCCGGGGCGGCAGGCGGCTTGTCATCGCAGTGGTGAGGGGCTGGATCTGATGGCCGGCGATCCGGCAGAAGATCACAGTGCCGATTCGGATTCCGTCGTCGGTGGATCAGAGCCTGCCGAAGACTGTCAGCCGAGGCCGGAGGCGAGCGCCGAACCCAAGGATCCCGTCCTGACCGTCCGCGACCTGATCAAGCATCATCCGTTGACCAAGGGTTCGATCATCCGCCGCCGCATCGGCACGGTTCGCGCCGTGGACGGCGTCAGCCTGGACATCCCGGCCGGCACCACGTTGGCGCTGGTCGGCGAGTCGGGCAGCGGCAAGACCACGACGGTGATGGAGATCCTGCGTCTGCGCGCGCCGCAGGCCGGGAGTATCAGTGTTCTGGGTCAGGACCTTGACGCGCTGAACCGGGGCCGGGGGGTGCGGCGGCGCGCGAACCAGGTGCGGGCCGGGATCGCGGCGGTGTTCCAGGATCCGCTGGCTTCGCTGGATCCGCGGCTGCCGGTCGGTGATCTGCTGGCCGAGCCGCTGCGTACGCACGGGCACGGCAAGACCACGCCGCGGGTGCGTGAGCTGCTGCGGATGGTGGGTCTGGAGCCTTCGCACGCCAACCGTTTCCCGCGGGAGTTCTCCGGCGGGCAGCGGCAGCGGGTGGCGATCGCCCGGGCGCTGGCGTTGGAGCCGCGGCTGGTGGTGCTGGACGAGCCGGTCTCGGCGCTGGACGTGTCGGTGCGGGCCGGGATCTTGAACCTGCTCGCCGAGTTGCAGCGCGAGCTGGGGCTGGCCTATCTGTTCGTGTCGCACGACCTGGCCGTGGTGCGGCATGTCGCCGACCGGGTGGCGGTGCTGAACCTGGGGCGGGTCGTGGAGTACGGGGACGCCGACGCGGTGTTCGAGGATCCGCGGCATCCCTATACGCGGGCGCTGTTGTCGGCGGTGCCGGTGCCGGATCCGGTGGTGGAGCGGCGGCGTGAGCGCATCGTGCTGCCCGGTGACCCGCCGAGTCCGGTGGTGCTCGACAGTGACGCCGACGCGCTGCGCGGCTGCCGGTTCCGGGGTCGGTGTCCGTTGTACGCGGCGCTGGAGTCCCCCGAGGCGCGGGGCCGCTGCGAGGCCGAGGATCCGGCGCCGGTGCCGGTCGACGGCGATCCGGGCCGTACCGCGGCCTGCCATCACCTGGGCGCCTGGGCGCCTTCTCTGATCCCGCACAGCACCGTGGCGTGATCCGCCTCGGTCTGACAATCCCTCACCCTCACCTAAGGAGAACACCGCTGTGAGACGCAGTCCCCGTTCTTTGGTTCTGAGCACGGCCGCGGTGGCCGTGTTGGCGCTCGGCCTGGCCGCGTGCGGCGGTTCCTCGTCCGGCAAGTCCGGCTCCGGCGGCAGCGGCGCCCCGGCGAAGAACATCAACACCCAGCCGGGCAACGACATCAACCCGCAGCCGCGCGAGAAGATCGCCGACGGCGGGACGCTGCGCTGGCCGGAGGCGGCGATCTCGGACCAGCTGAACTACAACGAGGTGGACGGCACCGACGGCTCGGTGTCGGACATCATGGGCGCGGTCCTGGAGCAGCCGTTCTACGCCGACTCCAAGGGCGTGCCGCACAACAACAAGAACCTGGTCGCCTCCTACACGGTCACCCAGTCCCCGCAGCAGGTGGTGACGCTGGAGATCAACCCGCAGGCGGTGTGGCTGGACGGCACGCCGGTGACCGAGGCCGACTTCGAGGCACAGTGGAAGGCGCTGAACGGCACGAACCAGGCGTTCCAGGTCTCCGGCACGGTCGGCTACGACCAGATCGCCAGCATCAAGGCCGGCAGCAGCCCGAAGGAGGCGATCATCACCTTCACCAAGCCCTACAGCGAGTGGCAGGGCTTGTTCTCGCCGCTGTACCCGGCGGCGACCAACAGCGACCCGAAGAAGTTCGTGAGCGACTTCAAGGACGCGATCCCGACCAGCGACGGCCCCTTCAAGCTGGGCTCGATCGACCAGACCGCCAAGACGCTGACGCTGGTGCGCAACGACAAGTGGTGGGGTGACAAGGCCAAGCTGGACAAGATCGTGTTCATGTCGATCGACTCCGACGCGCAGAGCGGCGCGCTGGCCAACAACGAGGTCGACCTGCAGTACGGCATCGGCGCACACGTGGCGTACTACGCGCAGGTGAAGAACCTGCCGAACGTGACGGTG
The DNA here is from genome assembly GCF_041260665.1 of Catenulispora sp. GP43. Taxonomy (NCBI): domain Bacteria; kingdom Bacillati; phylum Actinomycetota; class Actinomycetes; order Catenulisporales; family Catenulisporaceae; genus Catenulispora; species Catenulispora sp. GP43. The sequence goes on from NZ_JBGCCT010000019.1 coordinate 129,555, forward strand.
CACAAGGCGGCCGGCCCGGTCTGGGCGAACCTGACGTTCAACGGCGCCGGCACCGGCCCGCTGTCGGACGTCAAGGTCCGCAACGCGGTGACCATCGGCATCAACCGCAAGCAGATCGACACCGCGATCGTCGGCCCGCTGGGGGTGAGCACCGACCCGCTGGACAACCACGTGCTGCTCACCAACCAGCAGGGCTACCAGGACAACTCCGGCGACCTCGGCACGCAGGACGTGGCGCGCGCCAAGAGCCTGCTGGACCAGGCCGGCTGGACGAGCACCGACGGCGGCAAGACCCGGACGAAGGACGGCAAGACGCTGAACCTGAAGTTCGTGATCTCCTCCACGAACGACACGTCCAAGCAGCTGGCGGAGATCGTGCAGAACCAGCTGGCGGCGGTCGGCATCCAGATCACGATCGTCCCGGTCCCGGGTTCGGACTACTACACGAAGTACGTGAACACCGGCGACTTCGACATCGCCCCGGTGACTCTCGGCGGCAACGCCTACCCGATCAGCACGGCGCAGCCGGTGTTCGCCAACCCGACGACCGCCCCGGACGGCTCGCTGAACATCCAGCAGAACTACGGCCGGATCGGCAGCAGCGACATCGACGACCTGTTCACGAAGGCGCTGAGCACGATGGACCGCACCCAGACCATCGCGTACGCGAACCAGGCGGACGCGGCGATTTGGAAGCTGGACACGATTGTGCCGTTGTATCAGCGTCCGCAGATTGTGGCGACGAACTCGAAGTTGGCGAACTATGGTGCGCCGGGGGTTCAGGACACGGTTTACGAGAATCTGGGGTTTGTGAGCGGGAGCTAGGTGCGGGTCGGTGCCTGATCCTTCTCCCCGAGGTAGAAGCAGGCGCTGAAAGGCAGTCGCCGTAAGGGGCCGCCGGGTTTTCGAACCCGGCGGCCCGTCCGCGTCAGGCGTCCGGGAACGGCGGGTCCAGGAACGGCAGGTCGGCGTGCCGGACGGCGTCGCGGGGGCCGGCCGCGGCGATGACCACATCCAGGACGCGGTCGGGGTCGGCGGCGTAGCTGTGCGCGAACCAGGCCATGTTCGCCTCCACCACGGCCCAGTGTTCGGTGCCGGTGTCCGGGTCGGAGATGAGGCCGATGTCCATGACCACCGCCGATGGGAGCAGGTCTGTGACCTGGTGGGCGACCCGGGCTCCGAACGTCGCGGCCGCGGCGGTGGCGGGCGCGACGTCCAGGCCGCCGAAGCGGGCGTAGCGGCTGGCGGTGTGCACCAGGCCGTCGAGGAGGAAGAGGCGGTGTTCCTCGGCGAAGGTGACGACCTCCGATACCTGCACGACGGTGTGCGGCGGGAGGCGGGGCAGGCGGGTGCCGTCAGTGAAGACACCCGCGTCGAAGGACTTGTCGGTGGGTGGTTTGGCGAAGAACGGCCGGCTCAGGTGCCGGGCCTCGGCGGCGGTCATGGCCTGGACGCGGCGTCCGAGCAGGTCCGGCGGCAGCGACTGCAGGAAGTCGTCCGGTGGGACGAGCAGGCCGACGCCCAGTGCCGCAGCGACCTTCGCGCCGAACAGCGGACCGCCGTAGTACGCGGCCCGCGCGCCGGCCGGTGCTTGGTCGGCGGCGAGCACGCGCAGGCTGCGGGCGCGTGCCGCGTCGGCGAGTAGTTCGGAAGTCGAGGTCTGCTGCGGCGACAGGGCCAGTGCGGTGATTGGTGCGGCCATGGTCACCGATGATCCCGTCTGCGGGCGACGAACACGAACTCCTTTCCCATCCGGTCCGGGGCTTCGCGTACGTCGACGACGTCGAACCCGCACTCGTCCAGGCCGGCCTGCACCTCTTCGCGTTCGCGGAAGCGCAGGGTGGACTGGGAGTTGACGATTTCGCCGTCGGGGAAGTGGTAGGAGCTGCCGAAGGACACGTACGGCACGTCGACGCTGAGGAAGGCCCTGCGTTCCTGCACCGTGCCGATGCCGGGGACCTCGCGCACCACCGGCGCGGCATCGGCGGTCCATTCCTCCCATCCGCGCCGCTCGGGGCGGCGGGTTTCGAAGACGAAGTGGGCGCCGGGGTGCAGGGCGGCGGCGATGGCGTGCAGGGTGGCGATCCAGTCCTCGTCGGTGAGGAAGACCTGCGCGACGTTGCCGGTCATCAGCGCGAGGTCGGCGGCGGCCGATGGCAGGGCGGTGGCGTCGCCTTCGATCCAGGTGACGGCGTCGGCGTGGGGCTTGGTGCGGGCCACGGCCAGCGAGGCGGCGGCCGGGTCGACGCCGGTGACGCGGTAGCCGAGCGCGGCGAGCCGGACGGCGAGGCTGCCGGTGCCGCAGCCGACGTCCACGACCGACGCCGCGGCCGGGCCGGGGGTGAGCTCGGCGGCGATCGCGACGTAGGCGTCCAGGTCGGAGCGGTCGTCGTCGAAGGTGTCGTAGATCGCTGCGAGGCGGGGATGGGCGAAGATCGCATCGGGCATGACTGTGACGGTAGCCCCGGCGACCGGCTTGCGGGTGGGCCACAATGATCGGCATGCCATCTTCACAGCCTGTCCCGCCGCCCCGCCCCGACCTGCCGCCCTTAGCCGAACTGGCGCTCCTGGACTCCCGGGTGCGCGACGAGGGCCAGTATGAATACCAGCGTGCCGCCGACGTGAGCTGGGACGACGTCTTCGCCAGCCACGCCCGCTTCAGCCAGTGCCTGCTGGCCGAGGTGACGCTGGTCGGCGGGGAGTGGAGCAAGACGACGTTCGCCGACGTGCGGATGGAGGACTCGCGCCTGCTGGGGCCGGACCTGTCGGCCTCGCACTGGCGCGACACCGAGCTGGTGCGCGGCATCGCCTCGGGGGTGCAGTGGCACGACGCCGATATCCGCCGCGTGCATTTCGACCAGGTGAAGCTGGACGCGGTGAACTTCCGCGGCGCGGCCCTGACCGACGTGGTCTTCACCGACTGCCTGCTGCGCGAGGCCGACTTCGGCGGCGCCAAGCTGACCCGGGTGCGTTTTCCCGGCTGCACCTTCGAGGAGGCCGACTTCAGCCGCGCCAAGCTCGCCGAGGTCGACCTGCGCGGCGCGCGCCTGCATTTCAAGGCCGGCCTGGACGCGTTGCGCGGCGCCACGATCGACGGCGGGCAGCTGGTCGAGCTGGCGCCGGCGATGGCGGCGCATCTGGGTCTGAAGGTGGGGTGAGGTAATCCACCTGACGCTGGTGCGATAGCGCGACAGGATGTTCGCTTGTTCACCGAGGAGTGACGAGCGAAAGGCAGTCCGTATGCAGGATCGCGCGACGCAGCCGACGTCCGGGCCGGCTGTGCCGACCGGACCGATCGGACCGACCGTGCCGCTGACCGCTGAGCTGGTGGTGGACGCGGCCGCGGCGGTGGCGCCGGTCGTCTCGCCGGACGGGCGCCTGGTCGTCTGGTCGGTGGTCGCGAACGGCGGAGAGGACGGGCGTTCGCATGGGTCCATCTGGGTCGCCGCCGCCGACGGCAGCACGTCGGCGCGCAGGCTGACCGATGGCGGGGCCATGGAGCTCGCGCCGAAGTGGGCGCCGGATTCGGCCTCTGTCTTCTTCACCTCTGACTGCGCAGAGCAGGGCGTTGCCCAACTTCAGCGGGTCCGGCTGGACGCCGGCGGGGGTGGCAGCGAGGGTGGCGGCGAGGTTGAGGCCTTGACCAGGTGGCGTGGCGGCATCTCCGACCACTGTCCGCTCTCCGACGGCCGTACGGTCGCCGTGCTCGTTGAGGATGAAGGCCGGGAAGCAGAGGGCGATGACGTCAAGGTCTGGGGCCGGCACCTTCCGGTGACCCGGTTGCGGTTGCTTGACGTTCAGACCGGTGTGTTGCGCACTGTCGACGGGCTCGGCGACCGGCATGTGGTCGGGCTGGCTCAGCGTCCGGATAGTGGTGCGCTGGCGGTGCTGAGCTGGTCCACGCCTGAGATCGATCCCGGGGTGCTGACGGCGGAACTGCATGTGGTCGGCCTGGGGTCGGCGGCGGTGCAGGATCTGGGTCCGGTCGGGGCCGAGGCTCAGTCGCCGGTCTGGTGGAAGCACGACGGGATCTGGCATCTGGCTCATCTGGCGGTGTCCCCCGTGCACCTGATCGGCGGGCTCGCGGTGATGGATACCGGCCTGCCGGTGAACGGCGCAGCGGCGAGCGGCAGGCAGGCGAGCGGCGGGCAGGCAATCAACCCGGCTGCCGAACACCGCGACCTCACCGCCGGCATGTCCGTCTGCCCGACCGAGCTGGCGCAGGTCGCGGACGGCCCGCCGCTCGCGCTGTTCGCCGACGGGCTCGACACCGCGCTGTACCGCCTCGACCCGCAGTCCCTGCGCTTCCATCGGCTGTCCTGCACGCCCGGCACCCTCTCCGCGCTCACCGCGAGCCGCTCCGGGGAAACCTGCGCCGTGCTGGCCAGTACGGCGTACGAGCCCGAGAACGTCCACGCCGGACCCGCCGGACCCGCCGGACCCGCCGAAGCCGCCGGCGCAGCCCTGGTCCGGCTCAGCGACACCAGGCCCGAGCTGCGCGCGGTCCGCTGGGGTGTCCAGGAGCGGCTCGGCTACCGGGCGTCGGACGGAACCGCGTTGGACGGCCTGCTGATCCTGCCGGTCGGCCGGGGTCGGGACGAGGGGCCGTTCCCGATGGTCACCATGGTGCATGGCGGCCCCTACTTCCGTTATGCCGACGAGTTCAACCTCAATCCGATGGACTCCGGGCAGTGGCTCGCGACCGCCGGCTACGCGGTCTTCCTGCCCAACCCGCGAGGCGGTTCCGGACACGGCCACGAGTTCGCCGCCACGGCTGCGGGCGCGGTCGGCGGTGCGGAGTGGACTGACATCCTCGGCGGGATCGACCTGCTGATCGCGCAGGGGGTCGCCGATCCCGAGCGTCTGGCGATCTCCGGGTGGAGCCACGGCGGCTTCATGGCGGCCTGGGCGATAGGCCACACCGACCGGTTCAAGGCCGCGGTGATGGGCGCCGGGATCAGCGACTGGGGCGTGCAGGCCGGGACCGGCGAGTGGGGGATCCTCGACGCGGCGCTCGGTGGCAGCACCGGGTGGGAGGGCCCGGGACCCCATGTCCACGACCGGCACAGTCCGATCTCCTACGCCTCCCGGATCCGTACCCCGGTGCTGATCCTGCATGGGGAGGAGGACACCAACGTTCCGCTCGGCCAGGCGATCCACTTCCACCGTGCGCTGCGCCACTTCGGGGTCGAGCACGAGTTGGTGGTGTATCCCCGCGAGGGCCATTGGCTTCGCGAGCGTGCCCATCAGCTCGACGTCCTTCGGCGGATCCGTGCCTGGTACGACCGCTGGTTGTAGGCGGTGCGGCCCTGGGGCCTACTTCACCCGGAAGTAGAACGGGACCAGCTCGCTGAACCCGACCCGGCCGTACAACCGCAGCGCGGCCGGATTCTCGTGCTCGACCTGCAAGTACATCCGCGGCGCGTCGTTCACCGAGGCCCAGTCCGCCAACGCGGCGAGCACGGCGCCGGCCGCGCCCTTGCCGCGCGCCTCGGGGCGGGTCGCCATGCCGAACGCGCCGGCCCAGCCGGTGTCGGCGACCGCGCGTCCGACGGCGACGGTCTCGGCGCCGAGTTCGACGCTGGCGTAGGCGGCGGGTTGCTGGATCCGTTGCAGGAGCCGCCATTGTGGGTCCGGGTCGCCGCCGACCACGGCGTGCCAGACGTCGAACCACTCGCGGGTCGGCCGTTCCTCCAGCCGCACCCGGAGTGCGCCGCGCGGTGCGAGGGCCAGCACCTGGGATGTCTCCGCGATCTGGAGCGAGACAGAGGCCTGACGGGTGTAGCCGCGCGCTTCCAACTGCGCGTCCAGGTCGGGGTGTACGGCTCCGGGCGTCATCTGCAGCAGCGTCGGGATGCCGCGCTCTGCCGTGTACGCCTCAGCCTCCTCGATCGAGCCGTCACCGTGCGGTAGCACCGAACCGATCCACCACGAACACCCCGGAGCGTGACGGAGCAACCACGTTCCGGAGCGCTGTTCGTACTCTGTGGGCACCGCCCTGGCCGCGCGCTCCTGGAGCTCGGCCTCCACACCCGACTGCCTCACGCGCTCCCGCTCCCCTGCCGGCGATCTTTTCCGAAGTGACGCCCACCATAGTGCCGGACCGGACATTTCCACGTGGGGGTCCGTGGCGCGACAATGGCGGGGCCGAACCACCGAACCACCAAAGCACCGAAGCACAGCGGTAAAGCAGGACAGAGGCAAAGGAGCCCGCACATGGCCCGCAAGGCGCCGACCACCGACCCCGGAGACGAGAACCTGCGCGTCGGGCACGCCAAGGACTGGGCCGCGGGGGTTCCGGCGGTCACGGTGGCGTTGCGTGACGCGGTGAACCAGATGGGCGTCAAGCGGTCGGCCGAGACTCTGTTGCGGCTGAACCAGAAGAAGGGCTTCGACTGCCCCGGCTGCGCGTGGCCCGAGGAGGACAAGCGGCACATCGCCGAGTTCTGCGAGAACGGGGCGAAGGCCGTCGCCGAGGAGGCGACGCTGCGGCGGATCACGCCGGAGTTCTTCGCCGAGCACTCCGTGGCCGAGCTCGCCGGGCGCAGCGGGTACTGGCTCGGGCAGCAGGGCCGGCTGACCACGCCGATGCTGCTGGACGCCGACGCCACGCACTACCGGCCGGTGACGTGGGACGAGGCGTTCGGCGTGATCGCCGAGGAGCTGCGCGCTCTGGACTCCGCCGACGAGGCCGTCTTCTACACCTCCGGCCGTACCTCCAACGAGGCGGCGTTCCTCTACCAGGCGTTCGTGCGCTCCTTCGGTACCAACAACCTGCCGGACTGCTCGAACATGTGCCACGAGTCCTCGGGATCGGCGCTGACCGAGACCCTGGGCGTCGGCAAGGGCTCGGTGTCGCTGGCCGACCTGGGCAAGGCCGACCTGATCCTGGTGGTCGGGCAGAACCCGGGCACCAACCACCCGCGCATGCTCTCGGCGCTGGAGAAGGCCAAGCGCGGCGGCACGCGCATCACCGCCGTGAACCCGCTGCCGGAAGCCGGGCTGCTGCGGTTCAAGAACCCGCAGAACCCCTCCGGCGTGGTCGGCCGGGGCACGCCGCTGGCCGACCGGTTCCTGCAGATCAAGGTCGGCGGGGACCTGGCGCTGTTCCGGGCGTTCGGCAAGCTGCTGCTGGAGGCCGAGGACGCCGCGCCCGGGACCGTGCTGGACCAGGAGTTCATCGCCGCGTACACGCACGGGTTCGAGGACTACGCCAAGACCGCGCGCGCCACGGACTGGCCGGAGATCCTGGCGGCGACTGGGCTTTCGCGCACGGAGATCGAGGCGGCGTTCGCCGAGGTGCGGGCTTCGAAGCGGCTGATCGTGTGCTGGGCGATGGGCCTGACGCAGCACAAGCACGCGGTGCCGACGATCCGCGAGGTGGTGAACGTGCTGCTGCTCGGCGGGCACGTGGGGCGGCCCGGCGCCGGGGTGTGCCCGGTGCGCGGGCACTCGAACGTGCAGGGCGACCGCACGATGGGGATCTACGAGAAGCCCAAGGACGCGTTCCTGGACGCGATGGAGGCCGAGTTCGGCGTGCCGATGCCGCGCGAACACGGCTTGGACACGGTCGACGCGATCCGGGCGATGCGCGACGGCCGGGCGAAGGTGTTCTTCGCGATGGGCGGCAACTTCGTCGCGGCCACCCCGGACACCGACGTCACGGAGGCGGCGCTGCGCAGCACGGCGCTGACGGTGCAGGTGTCCACGAAACTGAACCGCTCGCACGTGGTCGGCGGCCGGCGCGCGCTGATCCTGCCGACGCTGGGCCGCACGGAGGTGGACCGGGCCGGCGCCGGCGGCCAGGAGCAGTTCGTCACCGTCGAGGACTCGATGGGCCTGGTGCACGCCTCGCGCGGACGCCTGGACCCGGCCGGGGAGGCGCTGCTGTCGGAGGTGGCGATAGTGGCCCGCCTGGCCCGCACGGTGCTCGGCGCGCAGCATCCGGTGCCGTGGGAGGACCTGGCGGCGGACTACGACCGCATCCGCGACCGCATCGAGCGCGTCATCCCCGGCTTCGAGCAGTTCAACAGCCGCATCCGCCGCGGCTCGGGCTTCGCGCTGCCGCACGCCCCGCGCGACTCGCGCACGTTCCCCACGGCCACCGGCAAGGCGAACTTCACGGCCAACGCCTTCGAGGCGCCGACGATCCCGGAGGGGCGGCTGCTCCTGCAGACGGTGCGCTCGCACGACCAGTACAACACCACGATCTACGGCCTCGACGACCGCTACCGCGGGATACACGCCGGGCGCCGCGTGGTGTTCGTGAACCCGGACGACCTGTCGGCCCTGGGCTTCGCCGACGCCGCCATGGTGGACCTGGTGTCGGAGTGGACCGACGGCTCCGAGCGGCGCGCGCCGGGGTTCCGCGTGGTGGCCTATGACACGGCGCGGGGGTGCGCGGCGGCGTACTTCCCGGAGACGAATGTGTTGGTGCCGTTGGATTCGACGGCTGAGGTGAGCAATACGCCGACGTCGAAGGCGATCGTGGTGCGGTTGGAGGCGGCGCGGCCGTAGCCGGTATGACTGAAGCCCCGTCTCCCTGTCGGGGAGGCGGGGCGAAGACGCCCTTCCGGGCGCCGGGTACCTCTACCGCGCACCGCGCGACCGCTCTACCGCTCTACCGCCTCAGGGCGGTCGCGGGCCCGGCGTCACCGCCCGCGGTGACCGCCCGACAGCCGAGTGGGGCCCGGCCGAGCGGTGTCGCGGGGGTTCGCACGGGTCCGCGAAGCGGCGGTCCTCAGATCTGGCCGCGCAGCTTGGCCAGCGCCTCGGCCAGGATCTGGTCGCCGTCCTCGGCGGAGCGGCGCTCGCGGACGTAGGCCAGGTGGGTCTTGTAGGGCTCGGTGCGTGAGCGCGCCGGGGGGTTGTCCTTGTCCGGGCCGGCGGGGAAGCCGCAGCGGGGGCAGTCCCAGGTGTCGGGGATCTGCGCGTCGCTGGCGAAGGAGGGCTTGGTCTCGTGCTTGTTCACGCACCAGAAAGAGACGAACACCCGAGGCGCGGCATCGCCGCGCTCGGCCTCCCCCATCGGTCCCGCACCGACGCGGCTGCCTCGGATCGCGTTTCCACTTGCCACTGTCTGGTCTCCCTTGGGTTCCGATCTACACGCCCCGCTGCCCCCGCAGGTGCCCGAGCGCCTGTGGAGATGCGGTGCAGACAGTGTAGGCATGTGCTGATGCACGATTCAGCAGGACCAGCCGGAAATCGCCGCCTTGGCGCTGCGATAAACGGACAAATAGGGGCGGAAGTCAGGGTTTCGTTATCGAAGCGCGACTGCCGGCCGTGGTGGGGGCGGGTGCGGGCGGCGTCGTCGGCGATGCGGAATCCGAAGGCGGGCAAGGGATTGCGGCCACGCCTGACGCATATGCGGCCACTGTGTGCGAGCGGTGGCCGGTGCCGCGGGCAGCCGAATCGTTATAGACGCCCTGGGGCTCGCTGACTTCGCGCTGTGCGGCATTCAGCCCATCCGGCACCGGACCTAAGCCGAGCCCGGCCGGCCCCGAGCGAGACCGACGCGGCCCGACCGGCCTGTCTCCGCGCCTGCCCTCACCCCAGCGCGGAGTACCGGTGCTCCGGCCGCCCCGTGGCCCCGTACCGCAGCTGCAGCCGCACCACCCCGTGCCGTGTCAGATAGCTGAGATACCGCTGCGCCGTCGGCCGCGAGATCCCGACCCGCTCGGCCACCTCCGAGGCCGAGACGTCCCCGCCGGCGGCCCGCACCGCGGTGCGCACCAGCTCCAGCGTCGGCGCCGAGTGCCCCTTGGCCGGCAGGGCCGGCAGCGCCGGCTGGCCGCGCAGCAGGCCGAACAGCTCGTCCACGTCCGCCTGGTCGGCGTCCGCGTCGGCGTCGTCCATGCTCCGCATCCGGCGGCGCAGGTCCAGGTAGGAGGTCAGCTTCTCGGCCATCGCCGGGTAGCCGAACGGCTTCACCAGGTAGTGCACCGCGCCGAGCTGCATCGCGGTGCGGACGGTGTTCACGTCGCGGGCCGCGGTGATCACCACGAAGTCCGGGTGCGGGCCGGACGCCGCCGACTCCGGCGCCTCCAGCAGCTTGCGGATCACGGCCAGGCCGTCGCCGTCGGGCAGGTAGACGTCCATCAGGACCAGATCGGGGCGCAGGGCGGCGACCAGGTCCAGGGCCTGGGCCGCGGAGTGCGCCTGGCCGCAGACCGTGAAGCCCGGGGTGCGCTCGACGTAGGCGGCGTGGATTTTGGCGACCCGGTAGTCGTCGTCGACGACCAGGACGGTGGCGGCGGCGCTCATCGTGATCTCGTGCCTCCTCCGGCGCTCAGCAGCGGGTCGGCGTCCCGGTCCCCGGCGGCCTTGGGCAGCCGCACGGTGAACACCGCGCCGGGCCCCTCGGTCGCCGCGATGCTACCGCCGAGCCGCTGCACCAGACGGTGGACCAGGGCCAAACCGAGACCTCTTCGCATCGATCCCGTAGCCGGCTTGGTGGTGAAGCCGTCGGTGAAGACGTGCTCGGCGGCACCGGCCGGGATGCCGGGGCCGTTGTCGGCGACCCGGACCGTGACGCCGTCGTCGTCCTCGACGATCGAGACCAGGACCCGGCCGGGCTTGCCCGGATCCACTCCGGGCCCGGACACCGCGTCGAAGGCGTTGTCGATCAGGTTGCCCAGCACCGTGGTCAGCGCCTGCACCTTGTCCGGGGTGTCGCCGAGCCAGGTGTCCTCGGCCAGCTCCAGATCGACCCCGCGCTCGCCGGCGACCGCGGCCTTGGCCAGGATCAGCCCGACCAGCACCGTCGGCGCGATCCGTGAGCGCACCGACTCGGCGAAGGCCGACTCGGCGCCGGACAGGTCGGTCAGGTACTGCAGCGCCTCGTCGGACTCGCCGAGCTCCAGCAGGCCGGCGACGGTGTGCATGCGGTTGGAGAACTCGTGCTGCTGGGCCCGCAGCGCGTCGGTGAGGCTGGTGACGCTGTCCAGCTCGCGCAGCAGCCCGGACAGCTCGGTGCGGTCCCGCAGCGTCACCACCGCGCCGTGCGGCTTGCCGGCCAGCCGCACCGGCATCCGGTTCACGGTCAGGCAGTACTCGTCGGTGAGCACCACCTGGTCCTTGCCCTCGATCTCGCCGGAGAGCAGGTCCTGCAGCCGGCCGGCCGGGACCACGTCCTCCAGGTGGCCGCCGATGCCGCCGAACATCGGCAGGCCCAGCAGCCGCCGCGCCTCGTCGTTGACCATGGTGACCCGGCCGGCCCGGTCGAAGGCGATCATGCCCTCGCGGATGCCGTGCAGCACCGCCTCACGCTCCTGGAGCAGCTTGGCGATCTCGTCGAGCTCCAGGCCGAAGGTGCGGCGCTTCAGGCGGTGGGCCAGGGCGTAGGAGGCCAGGGCGCCGACACCGAGCGCGGCGCCGAACCAGGCCGCGTACACCGGGAGCTGGCCGACGAAGATCGCGGTCACCGAGGCCACCCTGCGGCCCACCGAGACCTCGCCGACCTGGTCGCCCAGCGGCCCGTACAGCGGCACCCGGCCGTTCACCGAGGTGCCCACGGCCCCGTGGTCGATGCGCACGTTGGGCCGGGTGACCAGCGGCTCGTCGATCGGCTTGCCTCTCAGGCCGACGTCCGGGTGGGTGTGCCGGATCCCGGACTTGTCGACGATGACGACGTAGTCGGACCCGGTGTCGAGCTGCAGCCGATGGGCGATGTCCTGCAGCGTGCCGTCGCAGTCCAACGACGGGAACGCGATGCAGGTCTTGACCGAGGGGGTGTCGGCCACGGTCTGGGCGATCTGCAGGTCCTCGTCCATGTACTGGCGGTCCACCTGCCGCCGTTCCTGGATCGCGAACAGCGCGAAACCCACCAGCACCACCGCCAGCAGGATCGAGACCTGGCTGACGAAGATCTGGCTGCTCAGCCGTCGTCCCGATCCACGTCGCATTTTTCAGATTGTGTGCTGTTTCCGCAGATCAGACAAGGGTCCGCCCGGCGAGCAAAACGCACACAACCGCGAGTAACGCGGCAAACGCGGGTTGCGCACGAAACGGCGACGTAACCCGCCGGACGCGCCTAGTTTCACAGCACCCCGCCGGAGTGAGGCGCACGCCACATCGGCTCCGGGGGCGCAAGTGATCGGCAAGCAGCGAGGGAGACCGATGCCATGACAGGCACCGCGATCGAGATCAGGGACGTCACCAAACGGTTCCTCACGCCCAAGGGCGAGGTGTTCACCGCGATCCGGGACGTGACGTTCACCGTCGAACCGGGCCAGTTCTGCGCCGTCGTGGGACCCACCGGCTGCGGCAAGTCCACGACCCTGTCGCTGGTCTCCGGACTGGACCGGCCCAGCGAGGGCTCGGTCTGGGTCGGCGGCAAGGAGGTCGAGGGGATCACCGACGGCGTCGGGTTCATGTTCCAGGCCGACGCCCTGCTGCCGTGGAAGACGGTGCTGCAGAACGTCGCCCTGGGCCTGATCTTCCGCAAGGTCGGCAAGAAGGAGGCCGTCGAGCGGGCCCGGGACTGGATCCGCCGGGTCGGCCTGGCCGGCTTCGAGGACCGCTACCCGCACCAGCTCTCCGGCGGCATGCGCAAGCGCGTGGCGATGGCCGCGGCGTGGATCACCGAGCCCCGGGTGCTGCTGATGGACGAGCCCTTCGGCGCCCTGGACGTGCAGACCAAGGCGATCATGTCGAACGAGCTGACCCAGCTGTGGGAGGTATCCCGGCCCTCGGTGCTGTTCATCACGCACGACCTGGAGGAGGCCATCGCGCTGGCCGACCGGGTGGTCGTCATGACGTCCTCGCCGGGCGGTGTGAAGCAGGTCTTCGACATCGACATCCCGCGGCCGCGCGGCTCCGTGCAGGAGATCCGCTTCGGCGCCCGCTTCCTGGAACTGCACCACGAGATCTGGGCCACGCTGCGCGACGAGGTCGAGCGCGCCTACGCCCGCACGGCAGGAGTCTGACGCATGAGTGACGACAAGCTTTCGGCAACGGTGACCCGCCCCGCCCACGAGGAGGTCCTGGCCGCCGGCCAGCAGGCCCTGGACGAGCGCACCCGCGCGGCCACCGTGGCCTTCCGCCGCCGCAAGGCCAGGATCTGGGGCGCGCGCCTGCTGCTGGCCGTGGTCATCATCGGCGGCTGGCAGTGGTTCACCTCGGTGGGCTGGGTCGACCCGTTCTTCTACGCGCAGCCCTCCGGCATCTGGAACCGGCTGTGGGACTACTTCCAGAACGGCACCGAGTTCGGCTCCTACCCGGCGCAGATCGAGACCACGATGCAGGAGGCGCTGTACGGCTTCCTGATCGGCACCGGCGTGGGCGTGGTCATGGGCGTGGGGCTGGGCATGAACCGGTTCCTGGCCCAGGTCCTGGACCCCTACATCAAGATCGTGAACGCCATCCCGCGCATCGTTCTGGGCTCGATCTTCATCGTCGCCTTCGGCGTCGGGATGACGCCCAAGGTGCTGCTGGCGGCGGTCCTGGTGTTCTTCATCGTGTTCTTCAACGCCTTCCAGGGCGTGCGCGAGGTGGACCGCAACGTGCTGAACAACGCCAAGGTGCTGGGCGCCAGCCGCCGGCAGACCATCCGGCACGTGATCATCCCCTCGGCGCTGACCTGGATCATCGCCTCCCTGCACAGCGCCTTCGGCTTCGCCATCGTCGGCGCGGTGGTCGGCGAGGTGCTGGGCGCCCAGCAGGGCCTGGGCCTGCTGATCAAGTCCGCGCAGGGCAACTTCGACCCCTACGGCGTGTTCGCGAACATGTTCGTGATCGCCGCCCTGGTGCTGATCGTCGAGTTCGTCATCGAACGGCTCGAACGCCGCCTGCTGGCCTGGCGGCCGAAGGTGCAGTCCGAGACCGTCCTGGTCTGATCCGCCTGCTCCACCTCCCCTCACCCCGATGAAAGGCGATCCACTCGTGTCCGCAACGAAGAAGATACTGATCACGGCCGCCGCCGGCGTCCTGAGCCTGACCGCCCTGAGCGCCTGCTCGTCCTCGAAGAGCTCCTCCGCCTCGGCCTCCTCCGGCGGCGGGAAGACCACGCAGCACGTCACGCTGATGGTCGGCGGCATCGACAAGCAGATCTACCTGCCGTACAAGCTGGCCGACCAGCTGGGCTTCTACAAGAAGCACAACGTCGACGTCACCTTGAGCACCGAGCAGGACGGCGGCGTCGGCGCCGAGGACGCCATGGTCTCCGGCCAGGTGGACATGGCCGGCGCCTGGTACAACCACGCGATCGACTTCCAGATGAAGCACAAGAACGTCGAGGACGTGGTGCAGCTGTCCGGCGCGCCGGGCGAGCGCGAGATGTGCGCGACCAAGGCGAACGTCCACAGCGGCGCGGACTTCGCGGGCAAGACGATGGGCGTCACCGACCTCGGCTCGGGCACCGACACCCTGACCCAGCTGCTGGCCGCGCAGGCCGGCATCGCCAAGGACAAGTTCAGCCGCACCGGCGTCGGCGCCGGCTCCACGGCCCTGGCGGCGCTGAAGAACGGCTCCATCTCCTGCGTCATGACGACCCAGCCGACCGTCACCGCCATCGAGAAGGAGAACCTCGGCTACTCCGCGATCGACCTGGCCACCACCGACGGCGCCAACAAGGCCCTGGGCGGCGCGTGGCCCGCCGCCGGCGTCCTGGCCCGCACCGACTGGGTCAACCAGCACCCCGAAGCGGTGCAGGACGTGGTGGACGCGCTGGTGGACACCATGCACTGGATCAACACGCACTCCGCGACCGACATCGCCAACGCGCTGCCGGCGTCGTACACGAGCAACGCGACCATCACCAAGGCCGACTACATCACGGCCCTGAACATGGACAAGGGGCAGTTCCTGCCCGACGGCATCATGCCGGCCGGCGGTCCGAAGGTGGTCCTGGCCACCGAGAAGCTGATCGGCAACGCCGACGACTCGATCAACCTGGGCACCACGTTCACCAACACGTACGCGATCAAGGCCAACCAGGAGGACGGCTTCACGACGACCACGACGCCGGCGGGGCCCACCGGCTGAGCCGACGACCACACCGTCGGCCGACCCACTAGCCGACCCCAGCGCGCCCGGGTTCACTCCCCTCGCCCGGGCCGGAGCCGCCGCCTGCCGAGTTCGCTCGGCAGGCGGCGGCTTTTTGGCTTTGTCAGCCCGCGCTACTCCGCGCTTACGCAGGCCGTCTGCCACGGCTGCCGCCAGGACGGTGCCCTTGTAGACGGATCGCTCTTGGAGCTCGACGTTGGCGGTGATCAGGACCGTGAGTTTGGCCCCGAGGCCGCGGCGGTCCTCGGTGAAGGAGTCGGCCAGCGCGTCGAGTGCGGTTCCGACCGCTTCCAGCGGGGTCGCGTCGTCGGGGGCGGCGGCGATGCCGTCGGTGAGCAGTCGGACGTGCACTTCCTGGCCGGCGAACAGGACTTCGCGCTTGTCGGGGAAGTGGCGGAAGAAGGTGGTCTTGGTCAGGCCGCCGGCCCGGTCGGCGATCTGCGTGACGGTGGTGGCCTCGTATCCCTGCTCGGTGAACAGGTCCACGGCGGCTCGGACCAGGCGTTCGCGTGCGTTCGGTTCCCATCGGGCCATGGGGACAGCCTCCGCCGGGCCGGCCATCAGGTGCTGGGCCTGGCCCGCTCCGACGACGCCGCCTTCGCGGCCAACCCGCACTTCGCCGAGGCCGGATAGTCACGCCGACAGGTATACGCTCCCGCACATGTCCGAGCCCACGCCCGATCTCACGCCCGACCTCACAGTGTCCTTCTTCACCACCGGCGACGGAGTTCGTCTCGCCTACCGCGAGCTGGGCGAAGGCAGACCCCTGGTCCTGCTGCACGGTGCCATGGGCGACGGGACACTGTGGATCCGGCACGGTCAGGCCGAAGCGCTCGTAGGCCGTGGCTTCCGTGTACTGCTGCCGGACTTCCGCGGCCACGGCAGCAGCGCCAAGCCTCGGGACGCCGCCGCCTACCCCGCCGACATCCTGACCGACGACACCCTGGCGTTCCTGGACCACCTCGGGCTCCACCAGCCGCAGGACTACGACCTCGGCGGCTACTCGCTCGGCGCCCGCATCGTGGTGCGCATGCTGGTGCGCGGCGCGACGCCGGGCCGGGCGGTGGTCGCCGGCCAGGGGATGCGGCAGGTGCTCGGCATCAGCGGCGGGGCGGGCACGATGTTGCAGCGGATCGTCGATGCGACGGAGCCGCTGGACCCGGACTCGCAGGAGGGCCGGTTCGCGGCGTGGATGCGCGCGAACGGCGACGACCCGGCGGTCCTGATGCTGGCGCTGGATTCGCTGGTGGCCACGCCGGCGGAGGAACTGGTCCGCGTGCAGGTGCCGACGCTGGTCGCGATGGGCACCGAGGACGAGCGCGCGGTGTCGGTCGACGAGCTGGTCGCGGCCCTGCCGCGGGCCATGAAGGCGACGATGCCCGGGGACCACGGCAGGGCGGCTTCGGCGCCGGAGTTCGTGGCGGCGATGGTGGATTTCCTCGACGCGGAGCGGTGATCAGGCGGCGGTTCGCCGATCAGGCAACGGCTCGCTGATTCGCGGCGGGCACGTAGCAGGAGAGCCACGGCACCATCGTGCCGATCAAGCTGCGGCTCGCTGAATCGCGGCGCGCACGTACCGCGAGAACTCCGGCACCAGCTCGCCGCTCAGCCTCCGGCCCGCTCGCGGTTGGCGACGATCGCGTCGTGCACGTACCGAGAGAGCCCCGGCACCATCTCGTCGTAGTTCCGTCCGCTGCGCCGGTTCTCCCGATAGTGCTCGGCCATCTCGCGATGGGCCCGGTGGTCGCAGCCGTGGAACCACCGATCGGTGTGCTGCCGCAACTGCTCGGCCAGGTCCATTGCGACCGGGTCCGCGGCGCGGACACCCCGCGCCATCGCGTCGGCCAGGCCCTGGTTGATCGCCGCCAGCTCGGTCCGCAGGCGGCGCCAGTCCTGCTCGCCGTAGCGCGCGGTCCGCTGCCGGCGCTGCACGCCCTCCGGTGTGCCGCCCCAGTCGCGCTGGGAATCCGCGTGATGCGCTGGTCGATCAGGTCGCGTTTGCGCCGCAGGTGGTCCTCGTCGGAGGCGTCCGGGGCGGCGAGGATCTCCGCGATGTCGCCGAGGTCCAGGCCCAGTTCCCGGCCAGTCCGATGTGGTCGTAGTAGTGCAGCGTGCGCACCGACATGCCGGTCATGTCCGCCGCGACGCCCACCGTGTACTCGTCGTTCATGCCGCCGCCCACTGTGCGCCCTGACGCGACGTGAGGGTCAACGCGCGCAGGAAAAAGGCGCCTGCCCGGACCGAGTCCGGGCGGGCGCCTGCATTTCTGCCCTGCGTCGCCTAGAAGTTGTGCTTGTACATCAGCGCCAGGGCGACGATGCACGTGATCCAGATCGACGACAGGATCACACTGATCCGGTCCAGGTTCCGCTCCACCACCGAGGAGCCCTGCAGGCCGCCGGACACGCCGCCGCCGAACATGTCGGACAGGCCACCGCCCTTACCCTTGTGCAGAAGCACCGACATGATGAGGAGCAGGCTGGTCGCGACCAGGATGCCTGAGACGATCCACTGGTAAAGAGTCACTTCGGCGGTCCACTCGCTTTTCGGATAAGGACAGGGACGGGATGCCAGAGCACCCCGCCCCTACATTACGCAATGGACCCGGTGCTCAGCCAGCGGCGACAGCGGAATCGCGGAAACGCACGATCCGCGTGAAGTCCGCGGCGTCCAGGGAGGCCCCGCCGACCAGCGCGCCGTCGATGTCGGGCTGCGCCATCAGCTCGGCGGCGTTGGCGCCCTTCACCGAGCCGCCGTACAGGATCCGGGTGTTCTGCGCCACGCTCTCGTCGAACAGCGTGCCCAGCTCGACGCGGATCGCGGCGCACACCTCCTGGGCGTCCTCCGGGGTCGCGACCTCGCCGGTGCCGATCGCCCAGACCGGCTCGTAGGCGATGACCGAGGCCTGGACCTGCTCGGCGGAAAGGCCCGCCAGCGAGCCGCGGGTCTGCTCCACGCAGTGCGCGACGTGCGCGCCCTCCTTGCGGACGTCCAGGTGCTCCCCGACGCAGACGATCGGCGTGATCCCGTGCTTACGCGCCGCCACCGCCTTGGCCGCGACCAGCGCGTCGGTCTCGCAGTGGTACTGGCGGCGCTCGGAGTGGC
This sequence comes from Catenulispora sp. GP43, assembly GCF_041260665.1. Taxonomy (NCBI): domain Bacteria; kingdom Bacillati; phylum Actinomycetota; class Actinomycetes; order Catenulisporales; family Catenulisporaceae; genus Catenulispora; species Catenulispora sp. GP43. Next base: position 147,663 of record NZ_JBGCCT010000019.1, read on the forward strand.
CGACCACCACGTACTGGCAGTCCAGCTTGGCCAGCATCGCCGCGGAGATGTCGCCGGTGTAGGCGCCGGAGGCGTGCTCGGAAACGTCCTGCGCTCCGTACTGGATCCGCAGTTTGTCGCCCTGCACCAGGGTCTGGACCGAGCGCAGGTCGGTGAACGGCACCAGGACCGCCACGTCGACCGCGTCGAAGTCCTTGTCGTTCAAGGAGAACGCCAGCTCCTGGACGTGCTTCATGGCCTCGAAGTGATTGAGGTTCATCTTCCAGTTGCCGGCCATAAGCGGCTTACGATCTGCCATGAGGACTACTTCCCTTCCTCGAGAACGGCCAGACCCGGCAGGGTCTTGCCCTCCAGGTACTCCAGGCTCGCGCCGCCGCCGGTGGAGATGTGGCCGAACGAGGACTCGTCGAAGCCCAGCGTGCGCACCGCCGCCGCCGAGTCGCCGCCGCCGACCACGGTGAACGCGTCGGAGTCGATCAGGCCCTGCGCGACGGCGCGGGTGCCGCCGGCGTAGGGCTCCATCTCGAACACGCCCATAGGACCGTTCCAGAAGACGGTCTTGGCGGTGGAGAGCTTGTTGGCGAACAGCTTCCCGGACTCCGGGCCGATGTCCAGGCCCAGCCGGTCGGCCGGGATCGCCGAGGCCGAGACCACCTCGTGGTCGGCGCTCGCGGAGAACTCCGTGGCGGCGATGATGTCGATCGGGAGCACGAACTCCACACCGCGCTCGGCGGCGCGCCGCAGGTAGCCCTTCACCGTGTCGATCTGGTCCTCCTCCAGCAGCGACCGGCCGACCTCGAAGCCCTGGGCCTTGAGGAAGGTGAAGACCATCCCGCCGCCGACCAGGATGCTGTCGGCCTTCTCCAGCAGGTTCGCGATGACCGCGAGCTTGTCGGAGACCTTCGAGCCGCCCAGGACCACCGCGTAAGGGCGCGCGACGTCCTCGGTGAGCTTCTTCAGGACCTCGACCTCGGCCTGGATCAGCAGGCCGGCGCCGGCCGGGAGCCGGGTGGCGATGTCGTAGACCGAGGCGTGCTTGCGGTGCACGGCGCCGAAGCCGTCGGAGACGAAGACGTCGGCCAGGGCCGCGAGCTGGTCGGCGAACGCGCCGCGCGCGGCGTCGTCCTTGGCCGTCTCGCCGGCGTTGAAGCGGACGTTCTCCAGTAGCACCACCGAGCGCTCCGGCATCGCGGCCACGGCCGCCTGCGCCGAGTCCCCGACGGTGTCGGTGGCGAAGGTCACCGGGACGTCCAGCAGCTCGCCGAGCCGCTTGGCCACCGGGGCCAGGCTGTACTTGGGGTCCGGCTCGCCCTTCGGGCGGCCCAGGTGCGCCGCGACGATCACCTTGGCGCCCTTGGCGAGCAGCGCGTTGATGGTCGGGACCGAGGCGCGGATGCGGCCGTCGTCGGTGATACGGTCCCCGTCCAGCGGGACGTTCAGGTCCGAGCGCAGCAGGACCTTCTTGCCGGCGACGTCGAGGTCGTCGAGGGTCTTCATACGGCTTCCTTCGTATTCAACAAGAAACCCGCACGAGGCCCGGAGACGGGACTCGTGCGGGCACGGGTTCGGTGTTCGGCTACAGCGAGGCGCCGACGTAGGCGACGAGGTCGACGAGGCGGTTGGAGTAGCCCCACTCGTTGTCGTACCAGCCGACGACCTTGACCTGGTTGCCGTTGGCCATCGTCAGCTTGCTGTCGAAGATGCAGCTGCTGGGGTCGGTGACGATGTCGCGGGAGACGATCTCGTCCTCGGTGTACTTCAGGAAGCCCTTGAGCGGGCCGTTCTCGGCGGCGGCCTTGAACGCCGCGTTGATCTCTTCCTTGGTGGTCTCCCGGCCCAGGTCCACGGTCAGGTCGGTGACCGAGCCGGTGGGGACCGGCACGCGCATCGCGAAGCCGTCGAGCTTGCCCTTGACCTCCGGGATCACCAGGCCGATGGCCTTGGCCGCGCCGGTCGAGGTCGGGATGATCGACTGCGGGGCGCTGCGGGCGCGGCGCAGGTCGATGGTGCCCTTGCGGGTCAGCGCGATCTGGTCGAGCAGCTGCTGCTCGGTGGTGTAGGCGTGCGTGGTGGTCATGTAGCCGCGCTCGATGCCGAACTCGTCGAGCAGGACCTTCACCAGCGGGGCCAGGCAGTTGGTGGTGCAGGACGCGTTGGAGATCACGTGGTGGCTCGCCGCGTCGTACTTGTCCTGGTTCACACCCATGACGACGGTGACGTCCTCATTGGTGGCCGGGGCGGAGATGATGACCTTCTTGGCGCCGGCCTCGATGTGCTTGCGCGCGTCGTCGGCGTTGGTGAACAGGCCGGTGGACTCCACGACCACGTCCGCGCCGAGCTCCTTCCACGGCAGCGCCGCGGGGTCGCGCTCGGAGAGCACCTTGATGGCCTTGCCGTTGACGATCAGCTGGCCGTCGGCGGCCTCGATGGTGCCGTCGAAGCGGCCCAGGATCGAGTCGTACTTCAGGAAGTGCGCCAGGATCGGGGCGGCAGCGAGGTCGTTGATCCCCACGACCTCGACGTCAGCGCCGGAGGCGACGATCGCGTGGAAGAAGTTGCGGCCGATGCGGCCGAATCCGTTGATGCCTACCCGGACGGTCACTGTCGCAGGGCTCCCTTCAGGTTGCCGGGCGCCTTGTGCACACCCGGACGAGAGTCGACGCATAAGGTGGCGATTCGCTGATAAGTCCAGAACGGACCGCGCACGATCACGAGCCTATCGCGAACCCGGTGAGGACAGCGCACCCGGCCCGACCTGCGAGACGATCGCAGAATCCGTACTCGCCGGTAAGTCGTCGGACGTCTGCCCGGACGAGGCCGCCGGACCGGCGCCAGCCTGCGCCGGGACCGCCGGGCGCGCCAGGGTCGGTTCCTCTCTCAGGTAACCGGACGACGGTCCGTATCCGCCGCCGGAGGACGGCACGTCGGTCCCGTCCACGCCCAGCTCGAACGCCCGCCGGTCGGCCATCGCCAGCAGCCGCCGGATCCGCCCGGCGATCGCGTCCTTGGTCAGCGGCGGGTCGGCCAGCGTCCCCAGCTCCTCCAGCGAGGCCTGCTTGTGGTCCAGGCGCAACCGGCCGGCGGCGGCCAGGTGCTCCGGGGCGTCCTCGCCCAGGATCTCCAGCGCCCGGGAGACCCGGGCCCCGGCGGCGACCGCGGCGCGGGCGCTGCGGCGCAGGTTGGCGTCGTCGAAGTTGGCCAGCCGGTTGGCGGTGGCGCGCACCTCGCGCCGCATCCGCCGCTCCTCCCAGGCCAGCACCGCCTCGTGCGCGCCCAGGCGGGTGAGCAGCGCGCTGATCGCGTCGCCGTCGCGCAGCACCACCCGGTCGCTGCCGCGCACCTCGCGGTGCTTGGCGCCGGTGATGCCCAGCCGGCGCGCGGCCCCGGCCAGCGCGATCGCCGACTCCATGTTGGGGCAGTTGATCTCCAGCGCCGAGCTGCGGCCGGGCTCGGTGAGGCTGCCGTGCGCCAGGAACGCGCCGCGCCACACCGCCTCGCAGTCGCACAGCGGGCCGTTCACCAGGTACGGAGGCAGGCCGAAGGCCGGGCGGCCCTGGCCGTCGACCATGCCGATCTGCCGGGCCATCGCCTCGCCCCCGGCGGCCACCCGCAGCTGGTAGCGGTGCCCGCGCCGGATGCCCCCGGGCGACTGGATGACCAGCTCGGCGCGGTGGGAGTAGACCTCCCAGATGTCCTTGCGCAGCCGCCGGGCCGCGGCCCCGGTGTCGAGCTCGGCCTCGATGGCGATCCGCCCCGAGACGATGTGCAGGGACCCGCCGTACCGGAACACCGAGGCCACCTCGGCCTTGCGGCAGCAGGGCTTGGTCACCGCCAGGCGGCTCAGCTCGTCCTTGACCGCCGCCGTCATCGCCATCGCGCAGCTACCCCTTTTTCGCTTGTTACCGCAGCTCAACGCACCGAGCTGGAACCGTTCCCGTGACCGGTCCACCCTAGCCAACGCCGCGGGGCGCCAGGTGCTTCCGCCCGGCGCATTCACGAGGTTGGATGACGCTCGTTCGGCCTAACGGACGCCGCGGCGGCGCGGTTCGGGCGGTTCGGGTGCTCGCACAGAAAGACGGCCCGGCGGGTCGCACGGTTCCCGCCGGGCTTCTACGCAGGGGCTGAAGGCAGGACTAAAGCCCGAGCCGACTCTTGATCATCGCCGCGACCGCATTCTGCCCCGCCGGGTTCGGATGCACGGGCGCGGCCGGCTGGGCCGGGATCACCGGCTCCACCCAGCGGGTCCACGGCAGCTGGCAGGCGTCACGCCCGGTGACGCCGTTGGGGTTCACGCTCAGCGCGCCGTCGGCGGCGGCCCGCTCGGCGAGCATGTCGTTCAGCTTCTGCTCGATCCCGTGCAGCCACGGCACGTCCCCGAGCGCCACCGGCATCGACGGCCAGCATCCCCAGGCGGCGGGCAGCACCGGCAGGTAGCCGACCACCACGACGGTCGCGTGCGGGGCCCGCTGGTGGATGCCGGCGATCACCGCGTCGATCGTCGGCGCCAGGGCGTCGATCCGGGCCGCCAGCTGGTCGGTCCCGCCGACGGTGAAGTGCTGCCGGCAGGGGTTGCCGAAGACGTCGAGCGACAGCTCGCCGCAGGTGGTCACGATGTCGCCGAAGCCGATGTCGTTGCCGCCGATGCCGACGGTCACCAGATCGGTGTCCGGGGTCAGCGCGTCGAACTGCGCGGGGTTGGTGCCGCCGATGACGGACTGCGGGCCGGTCATGTCCGCGGTGACCGCGCCGCCGCAGGAGGCGTCGACGAAGTCTGCGACGTGCAGCGAGGCGGCGAGGTCGTGCGGGAAGTTCACGGTGCTGCGAAAGCACCCCAGCGGTCCGTCGGCCGGCTTGAGCAGATCGCCGACGGCGGTGTAGGAGTCGCCGAGCGCGACGTACTTGTGGAAGCCGGCGGCACTGGCACCGGCACTGGTGCTGGCCTGCGCCGGGGCCGTGACCAGCGCGGCCGTGGCGGCGGCGAGGGCGAGCGCGGCGGAGAAGACGGCTGTCCGGCGGATCGGTGTGCGCACCATGGGAGACCCCTCATACGACTGGGAACACCGTTGTTAACCGACCAGTCAGTATGAAGCGGTATCAGGGCCGCGACAATCACCCCGAAGAGGGATTTCGGACCCTGATCAGGGCGAGGTCAGCCTCCTGCGAACACCCCGCGGAACGCCCGCGCGAGCAGCGCGTGATCATGCCGCGGACTCTTGTCCCCGGCCCGGTACGGCGCGGCCAGCGGCGCCAGCACCACCCGCGCCCCGAGCGCGGCGGCGGCCTTCTCCATCGGGCCGTACACGCGCGGGGCGCCGCAGGACATCTCGTCGGCCAGGACCAGGTCCAGGCGCAGGCCCGGGCAGTGGTCGGCGAGGACCTCGATGTGCTGCTCGGCGGAGAAGCCGTCGGTCTCGCCGGGCTGCGGGGACAGGTTGAAGACCAGCAGCTTGCGGGCCCGGGTCTCGGCCAGGGCCGCGCACAGTTCGGGGACCAGCAGGTGCGGGATGACGCTGGTGAACCAGGAGCCGGGGCCCAGCACCGTCCAGTCGGCGGCGCGGATGGCGGCTGCGGCCTCTGGTGCGGCCGGCGGCTCCGGCGGGCTCAGCCGGACCGAGAGCACCCGGCCCGGGGTGACGGCGAGTTCGTGCTGGCCGCGGATGACGCCGGTGGCCCCGGGGTCGGCCGGGTCCGCGCCGGCCACCAGGGCCTCGATCTCCAGCGGCACCGTCGACATCGGCAGCACCCGGCCGCGCGCGCCGAGCAGCCGTCCGACCCAGTCCAGGGCGCGCACCGGGTCGCCGAGGCGCTCCCACAGTGCGGCGATGAGCAGGTTGCCGACCGCGTGGCCGTGCAGGCCGCCCTCGGCCGGGCCGCCGAAGCGGTGTTGCAGGACGTCGGCCCAGGTGCGGCCCCACTCGTCGTCGCCGCACAGCGCGGCCAGCGCCATGCGCAGGTCGCCGGGCGGCAGGCCGCCGAGTTCGCGGCGGATGCGGCCGGAGGAGCCGCCGTTGTCGGCGACGGTGACGATCGCGGTCAGGGCGTCGGTGACGGTGCGCAGCGCGGCCAGGGTCGCGGACAGGCCGTGGCCGCCGCCCAGGGCCACGACGTGCGGCGCGGGCCGGCCGTCGACGGCCTTGTTGAACGCCTTGAACTCCACCGTCGGCGCGTCCTGCGCGGCCGGGTCGGCCCAGTTCGCGGCGGCGACTGCGGCGCCGATCATCGGCACGGCGGCCGGGATCTGGCCGGCCGGATTCTGGGCGCCGGGCACCTGCCCCGCGGGCACGCCGGAGGCGGCGAACGGGCCCGGCGGCGGGACCAGACCGGCCAGCGGGTCGCCGGCCGGGGCGGTGTGAGCAGCGGGGGCCGTGTAGGCGCTGTGGCCTGTGTAGGCGGTGTGGCCTGTGTAGGCGGTGCCGGCTGGGTGGGCGGTGGGGGCCGCGGGCGCCGGCGGGTAGCCCGCGGGCGCCGCATGGGCCCCGGGCCCGTCGGCCGCGGGCCCCTGCGCGGGCGGGTCGGGACGGAACAGGTTCCCCGAGATGGTCGGGACCACCTCGTTCTGTATGACCCGCCTGGAAGCCGCCCGGTCCTCCGGGCTCACTCGCGACCCATGTCGCGGTGCACCACCTGGGTGTCCACGCCCTCGGCGGACAGCCGCGCGGCGATCTGCTCGGACATCGCGACGCTGCGGTGCTTGCCGCCGGTACAGCCGATCGCCAGCGTCATGTAGCGCTTGCCCTCACGGCGGTATCCCTCGGTGATGATGTTCAGTACCTCCGCGTACCGGTCGAGGAACTCCTTGGCCCCGTGCTGGGACAGCACGTACCCGCTCACCTCAGGGTCCTGGCCCGTGCGCGGACGGAGCTCGGGCACCCAGTGCGGGTTTGGCAAGAACCGTACATCCGCGACGAGGTCGGCGTCGACGGGCAATCCGTACTTGAATCCGAAACTCATCACGGTCGCCCGCAGCGGCACCTCGCCGGGGTCGCCGAACGCCGACTCGATGGCCGTGCGCAGCTCGTGCACGTTGCGCGCCGAGGTGTCGATCACCAGGTCGGCCTCGCCGCGCAGCTCGCGCAGCAGTTCGCGCTCGCGCTCGATGCCGTCGGTGACCCGGCCCTCGCCCTGCAGCGGATGCGGCCGGCGCACGCCCTCGTAGCGCCGCACCAGCACGTCGTCGTCGGACTCCAGGAACACGATGCGGTGGTTCAGCCCGGCCGAGTCCAGCTCGTCCAGGCTGCTGCGCAGCGTGTCGAAGAAGGCCCGGCCGCGCACGTCGACGACGAACGCCAGGCGGTCGGTGCTGCGCGACTCGCGCATCACCAGGTCCACCATCGGCGCGATCAGCGTCGGTGCCAGGTTGTCCACGACGTACCAGCCGAGGTCCTCGAAGATCTTGGCGGCGGTCGACCGGCCGGCCCCGGACATGCCGGTGACGATCACCAGCTCCGGCGCGTGCGGGCCGTCCTGCGCGGCGTCGGAGCCCTCGGCGTCCGCGGAGCCCTCCGGCTCCTGGACGACCTGCTCCGGCTCCTCGTGCGCGTCGCTGCCGCTCGGTCTGTTCTCCCTCACGCCCGTCACTCCTCGTGTGGCCCGTTCCTGCTCTCTCCCCCGTCCAGGATCTCACCTGTCGCGGCGTTCACCGCACGACTTACCGGAAGCTCCGCCAACGCCGAGTGGATCTGCCGCGCGGTGGCAGGCCCGATACCAGGCACTTCAGCGATTTCTGCCACCTCGGCCGCACGCAGTTTGCGAAGAGTTCCGAAGTGCGCCAACAACGCTTTGCGCCGCACTTCCCCCAGACCGGGCACATCGTCCAGCGCGCTGGCGACCATCGACTTGGAACGCTTCTGCCGGTGGAAGGCGATGCCGAAGCGGTGAGCCTCGTCACGGACCCGCTGGAGCAGGTACAGCCCCTCGGAGCTGCGCGGGAGCAGGACCGGGTCGTCCTCGTCGGGCAGCCAGACCTCCTCCAGGCGCTTGGCCAGGCCGACCAGGGTGACGTCGCTGATCTCCAGGTCGGCCAGGGCCCGCGCGGCCGCCGCGACCTGGGGCTGGCCGCCGTCGACGACCACCAGCTGCGGCGGGTAGGCGAACTTCTTGCGCTCGCCGGTAGTCTCGTCGATCAGCTTCTCCTCCTCCTGCTCCTTCAGGAAGGCTTTGAAGCGGCGGGTGACGACCTCGTGCATGTTGCGCACGTCGTCGTTGGTGGCGCCGTGCTCGTCGGTGCCCTTGATGGTGAACCGGCGGTACTCGCTCTTGCGCGGCAGGCCGTCCTCGAAGACCACCATGGAGGCGACCACGTTGGTGCCCTGCAGGTGGGAGATGTCGTAGCACTCGATGCGCAGCGGCGCCTGGTCCATGCCGATGGCGTCGGCGAGCTCCTGCAGGGCCACCGAGCGGGTGGTCAGGTCCGAGGCGCGGCGGGTCTTGTGCAGGGCCAGGGCCTGCTTGGCGTTCTGCGCGACGGTCTCCATCAGCGCGGCCTTGTCGCCGCGCTTGGGGACCCGGACCTCGACCCTGGATCCGCGGCGCTCGGAGAGCCACTCCGTTATGGCCTCCACGCTGCCGGGCAGCTCCGGAACCAGGATCTCCCGGGGCACGGTCTCGGTGTCGACGCCCTGCACACCCTGCTCGGAGCCGTAGAGCTGCTGCATGAAGTGCTCGACCAGGCCGGCGGTGTCGACGTCCTCGACCCGGTCCACGACCCAGCCGCGCTGGCCCCGGATGCGGCCGCCGCGCACGTGGAACACCTGGACCGCGGCCTCCAGCGGGTCCTCGGACAGCGCGATCACGTCGGCGTCGGTACCGTCGCCGAGCACGACGGCGTTCTTCTCCAGGGTCTGCCGCAAGGCTTGGAGGTCGTCTCGCAGGCGGGCCGCCTTCTCGAACTCCAGGTCCTTGGCAGCCTCCTTCATCTCGTCTTCCAGACCCTTGATGTACCGGTCGGTGCGGCCGGCCATGAAGGTGACGAAGTCCTCGACGATCTCCCGGTGCTCCTCGGCGCTGACCCGCCCCACACACGGCGCGGAGCACTTGCCGATGTAGCCGAGCAGGCACGGCCGGCCGCTCTGCGCGGCGCGCTTGAACACCCCGGAGGAGCAGGTGCGGATCGGGAAGACGCGCAGCAGCGAGTCCAGGGTCTCGCGGATCGCCCAGGCGTGGGAGTACGGGCCGAAGTAGCGCACACCGGGCCGCTTGGGACCGCGCATGACCTGCGCGCGGGGGAACTCCTCGCCGACGGTGACGGCCAGCGACGGGTAGGACTTGTCGTCGCGGTACTTAACGTTGAAGCGCGGCTCGAACTGCTTGATCCAGGTGTACTCCAGCTGGAGCGCCTCGACCTCGGTGGCGACCACGGTCCACTCCACGCTGGCCGCGGTGGTGACCATGGTCTGCGTGCGGACGTGCAGGTTGGCCAGGTCCTGGAAGTAACTGCTCAGCCGCGAGCGCAGGTTCTTGGCCTTGCCGACGTAGATCACCCGGCTGTGCGGGTCGCGGAACTTGTAGACGCCGGGCGAGGTCGGGATCTCGCCGGTCTTCGGGCGATAGGTTGCCGGGTCTGCCACAGGGAAAGCCTACGCGGCCGGGGGGACACAACAGGTCCCACCGGCCTCAGCAGGCACTACAAGCAGGTACTACAGGCAGGTACTACAGGCAGGTACTACAGGCAGACGGGCTCCGTGACGAACTGCACGGTCCCCTCGCTCAGCATGCCGACGACGCAGTGCGCGCTCGGCGCCATCGGCGCGACCGGCTTGGAGTACGGCCAGGCGAAGGTGTTCTCGCTCTGCGGGCCGAGCACGAAGGAGCCGTTGTCGTCGTCCCCGCCGCCCTTGACCGCGCCGGCTCTGTCGGCCCACCGCCAGTGGAAGCGCAGGCTGTCGGCCCGGGGCCCGTCGACCTTGATGTAGCTGTCGCGGACCATGCTGACGGTGCGCTCGGCGGCGTCCCCGCAGACCTCGACGACCAGGAGGTTCTTGCCGGAGGCGACGCGGTGCAGGCCCAGGCCGAGGTAGGTGCCGTAGTCGTGGCACAGGGTGATGGCCATGGGGGCGGCGGGGCCGCCGGGGGAGGTGTCGGCGCTCTGGATACCAGAGCTCTGGGTGTCGGCGGTGGAGCCGGTGCCGCCGGCGGCCGCGCCGGTCGTGCCGGTCGTGCCGGTCGTGCCGGTCGTGCCGGTCGCCGCGACCGGCCCGGCGCTCAGCAGCGCCGCCCCGACCAGCGTCATCCCGATGGCCAGGGCCCTGCGGAACCTGCGGATGCTCACTGTGATGATCTCCCTTGTGTGTGGTCCGCGATCACGATCACTAGGGGTATCGGACGCGCCGTGCGGAGGCTGAACACGGCGCCGAGTCGCCCGATCGGAGCGAATGACAGGATGTTTCTCTGGTAGGCGCGATACCCGGCGCACCACCGCGCGCGCCGGTGCGCGGCGGCGCATACGACGTCCTTGCGCGCGGGCCCGGCCCCCGAAGGTGCGACCACCGCATACAGCCCTCGTCCGCTGAGCAGTTGCCGTCGTACCTCGGCCAGTAGTTTGCCCACGGCCTCGTCCCGGCCGAAGAACCAGCGCGCTGTGTGCTCGGAGTACGACGTCATCCCCGGGTAGGGGCACTCCTGCCCGAGCCCGCTGCGTACCGCCGCCAGCAACTCGCCGTCGGCTCCGAGTGCCCGGTCGCAGGCCTGCGCGAGATCCTCGGTCATGCGCTGCATGCCGTTCTCGACACGGCTCAGGTAACCGCGCGAATAGTGCGTCTCGCGCTCGAGCCGGCTGAGCGACCAGCCGCGTTCCCCGCGCCGGGCGCGCAGCCGGCGCCCCGGGCGCGGGTCGACGCCGGATGTGGTCTCGGTCAAGGGGCCCCCGGGCAGGTGAAGGGATGCCTGAGCTGCCACCCTCGGGGATCGGCGGCCGTGCGCGCGGGTCCGACACGCGGTCCGCACGGCCGCCTCATTCATGGTTTTCGCTCGTTGGAGTGATACTCGGGCAATTCCGAGAAGTGCTCCTTCGAGGTACTACTTCGACGAGCCGGTGACGTCCACGTTCGCCCCGCTCACCGTGGCGGTCATGGCCGCCAGCGGGGAGGTCGCCGGGCCGTTGATCACGGAGCCGTCCTTCGCGCTGAAGATCGAGCCGTGGCAGGGGCACATGATCTGGTTGTTCGACACGGAGGCCACCGTGCAGCCCTGGTGCGTGCACACCGCGGTGAAGGCCTTGTACTGCCCGGCCACCGGCTGCGTCACCACGACCAGGTGGGACTGGTCGACGTACCCGCCGCCGACCGGCACGGAGGACGAGGGCACGGTCACCGTGCCGTTGCCGCTCCCGCCGCCACTGCCGCTGCCGGCGCTCCCGCTGCCGCCGGTCGACGAGTTGTCCGTCGACGAGTTGCTGCTGCTGCAAGCCGCGACCGCGCCCACCCCGGCCACCGGCACCACGACCAGCGCGGCGGCCTTCATGATGGACCGGCGGTCCGGTCCCGACTCCTCGACCTCAACATCTTCAGACATGGGCAGTAGTTCATCATGCCCGTCTGTGAGAATTCTTTGAGGCTCCGTAGTAAGGCCGGATCACGGCGGAGCCCGTGCCGATCGTCACCGATCGGCACGGGCCCGGATGCGCAGCGCTACTTCGGCGCTGGTTCAGTGCCCCTTCGGTGCTACTTCTTGGCCGCCGCCTTCTTCGCCGGCGCCTTCTTGGCCGCCGGGGCCTTGGCGGCGGCCGTCTTGGACGCAGCCGTCTTTGCCGCCGTGGTCTTGGCCGCCGTGGTCTTGGCCGCCGTCTTCTTCGCCGCCGTCTTGGCCGCGCCGCCGGTGCCGGCCGCCGCCTTCGGCGCGTTGCTCCGCTTGGCCGCCTCGATCGCCATCGCCACCTTCGGCTTGCGCGCCTGCGCCGCGGTCAGCGCCGCGGTCGCGGCGTTCGCCTCGCCGGTCAGAATCGGCACCAGGAAGCGGCCGGTGTGGCTCTCGTCCACCTTCGCCACGTCCTCCGGCGTGCCCTGGGCGACCACCACGCCGCCGCCGCGCCCGCCCTCCGGGCCCATGTCGACCAGCCAGTCGGCGGTCTTGATGACGTCCAGGTTGTGCTCGATCACGATCACCGAGTTCCCGGCGTCGACCAGCCGCTGCAGCACCCCCAGGAGCTTGTTGATGTCCTCGAAGTGCAGGCCGGTGGTCGGCTCGTCCAGCACGTAGACGGTGCGGCCGGTGGCCCGGCGCTTGAGCTCGGCGGCCAGCTTCACGCGCTGGGCCTCGCCGCCGGACAGCGTGGTCGCCGACTGCCCCAGGCGCACGTAGCCCAGGCCCACGTCGACCAGCGTCTGCATGTGCCGGGCGATGGCCGGGACGGCTTCGAAGAAGGTCGCGGCCTCCTCGATCGGCATGTCCAGGACCTCGCCGATGTTCTTGCCCTTGAAGTGGACCTCCAAGGTCTCCCGGTTGTAGCGCGCGCCGTGGCAGACCTCGCAGGGCACGTACACGTCCGGCAGGAAGTTCATCTCGATCTTGATCGTGCCGTCGCCCTGGCAGTTCTCGCAGCGGCCGCCCTTGACGTTGAACGAGAACCGGCCGGGCAGGTAGCCGCGGACCTTGGCCTCGGTGGTGTTGGCGAACAGCTTGCGGATGTGGTCGAACACGCCGGTGTAGGTGGCCGGGTTGGAGCGCGGGGTGCGGCCGATCGGCGACTGGTCGACGTGCACGACCTTGTCCAGCAGGTCCACGCCGTCCACCCGGGTGTGCCGGCCGGGCACGGTGCGCGCGCCGTTCAGCTCGCGGGCCAGGGTGGAGTACAGGATGTCGTTGACCAGCGTGGACTTGCCGGAGCCGGACACGCCGGTGACCGCGACGAAGACCCCGAGCGGGAAGGCCACGTCGATGTCGCGCAGGTTGTTCTCCCGCGCGCCGCGCACCACCAGCTGGCGCTTCTTGTCGATCGGCCGGCGCATGGCCGGGATCTCGATGCGGCGCCGCCCGGAGACGTACTGGCCGGTCAGGGAGTCCTCGGAGGCCAGCAGCTCCTCCACGGTGCCGGACACCACGACCTGCCCGCCGTGCTCGCCGGCGCCGGGGCCGATGTCCACGACCCAGTCGGCGATGGCGATGGTGTCCTCGTCGTGCTCCACCACGATCAGGGTGTTGCCGAGGTCCCGCAGCCGGATCAGGGTCTCGATCAGCCGGTGGTTGTCGCGCTGGTGCAGGCCGATGGAGGGCTCGTCGAGCACGTACAGCACGCCGGTCAGGCCCGAGCCGATCTGCGTGGCCAGCCGGATGCGCTGGGCCTCGCCGCCGGCCAGGGTGGCGCTGGCCCGGTCCAGCGACAGGTAGTCCAGGCCGACGTCGACCAGGAACTGCAGGCGCTCGTTGACCTCCTTGAGCACCCGGGCGGCGATCTGCGCCTCGCGGTCGGTCAGGGTGAGCTCGCGCAGGTACAGCGCGCACTCGCCGACCGGCAGCGCGCAGATCTCGTCGATCGAGCGGCCGCCCTGCTCGCGCTCCCCGCCCAGGGTGACGGCGCGGATGACCGGCTTGAGCCGGGTGCCGTCGCAGGCCTCGCACGGGACCTCGCGCATGTAGCCGGCCAGGCGCTCGCGGGCGCTGTCGCTGTCGGCCTCGGCGTAGCGCCGGGTGACCCACGGCTTGACGCCCTCGTAGGTGGTCTCCCAGGCGCGCTTGGAGCCGTGCCGGTTGGTGTAGCGGACCGTGATCTTCTTCTTGTAGCCCTCCAGGACCACCTTCTGCGCCTTGGCCGGGATCCGGTGCCACGGCGTGTTCACGTCGAAGCCCAGCTCCCCGGCCAGCGCGGTCAGGATGTGGTTCCACCAGCTGGAGCCCATCCCGGCGGTGGCCCAGACCGTGATCGCGCCGTCGGCCAGGCTCCGGTCCGGGTCCGGGATCACCAGCTCGGTGTCCACCTCCAGCTTCACGCCCAGGCCCGAGCAGGTCGGGCAGGCTCCGAAGGGGGAGTTGAAGGAGAACGAGCGCGGCTCGAGCTCCTCGAAGGACAGGTCGTCGTAGACGCAGTACAGGTGCTCGGAGTACATGCGCTCGCGGTTCGGGTCGTCCTCGGGCAGGTCGACGAACTCCAGCGTGATCATGCCGCCGCCGAGCTGGAGCGCGGTCTCCACCGAGTCGGTGAGCCGGCGCTTGGCGCTGGCCTTGACCGAGAGCCGGTCCACCACCACCTCGATGGTGTGCTTCTCCTGCTTCTTCAGCGTCGGCGCCTCGGTGAGCTGCACCACCACGCCGTCCACCCGCGCCCGGCTGAAGCCCTTGGTCTGGAGCTCGGCGAACAGGTCGACGTACTCGCCCTTGCGCTCGCGCACCACCGGGGCCAGGACCTGGAAGCGGGTGCCCTCCTCCAACTCCAGCACCCGGTCCACGATCTGCTGCGGGCTCTGCCGGGCGATGGGGCGGCCGCAGACCGGGCAGTGCGGGCGGCCGGCGCGCGCGTAGAGCAGGCGCAGGTAGTCGTACACCTCGGTGATGGTGCCCACGGTCGAACGCGGGTTCTTCGAGGTCGACTTCTGGTCGATCGACACCGCGGGCGACAGGCCCTCGATGAAGTCGACGTCGGGCTTGTCCATCTGCCCGAGGAACTGGCGGGCGTACGCCGACAGCGACTCCACGTATCGCCGCTGGCCCTCAGCGAAGATCGTGTCGAACGCCAGCGAGGACTTGCCCGAGCCGGACAAGCCGGTGAACACGATAAGGGCGTCCCGGGGGAGGTCTACCGAGACGTCCTTGAGGTTGTGCTCCCGCGCGCCGCGGACGATCAGCCGATCCACTAGTGCAACCTTCCTGAAGACATGACTCGCACCGATGCTAGACGGGCCCTCTGACAAGTTCGGATTTCCGCCCCGTCCGCTGCTCCGCGCCCCGACACGAGGCCGGTCGCCGGATGTGTGTGGCACACGGACGGCAGGTACGGAAGAGTTACCGCCGTGACCGAATCACCGACCATCCCCGCCTCCTTCGACGCCGCCGCCGATCTCGAGCAGATCACCGAGGCGACCGCGCACCTGCTGGACACCGTCGCCGCCATGACGGACGAGGACCTGCGCGGACCCTCATTGTGCGACGGCTGGACGCGCGGGCACGTATTGGCGCACATCGCGCGCAACGCCGACGGCCTGTCCAACATGCTCAACACCGCGGCGACCGGCGAGGTCACGCCCATGTACGCATCCGATGCCAAGCGCAACGCCGACATCGAGGCCGGCTCTTCCCGGCCGGTCGCCGAGCAGCTGTCGGACCTGCGGGAATCGGCGGGCCGGTTCGCCGCGGCCTTCACCGCCGCGCAGGCCGCCGGCAACTGGAACGCGCCGGTGCAGCGCACGCCCGGGGCCCCGGGGTACCCGGCGTACCAGGTACCGGCCAAGCGCCTGGGCGAGGTGCTGATCCACCACGTGGACCTGGACCTGGACTTCACCCCGGCGCACTGGTCGGACGCGTTCACCGACCAGTGGTTCGCCGACACCCTGGCCCGGTTCCAGACCCGGGAGGACTTCCCGGCGCTGCGGCTGGACGCCGAGGAGGAGGACCAGGTCTACGGCGTGAAGGCCGACCCGCAGGACAAGGGCGTGGTCGTGGTGCGCGGGCCGAAGCGGGCGCTGCTGGCCTGGCTGCTGGGCCGGGCCTCCGGCGACGGGCTGGTCGCGGTGATCCCGGCCGGCGGCCGCGGCCCGCTGCCGAAACTGCCGGCCTGGGCCTGAGGGGGCGGGCGATGACGTACCACGGCATCGTCCACGCCGGCGGCCCGCCGGCGGTGCACGAGCTCGCGCAGCTGATCGTCACCAAGATCGCGGTGGGCCGCACGGGCGCGAACAGCTACCTGCTGCGCGACCGCCTCACCGGCGAGCAGGTCCTCATCGACGCCGCCGCCGACGCCCCGGCCCTGATCCAGCTGGTCAACGGCGAACTGGCGGCCGTGGTCACCACCCACCGGCACCGCGACCACTGGGGCGCCCTGGCCGAACTGGTCGCCGCCACCGGCGCGGTGACCATGGCCGGCGCCTACGACGCGGGCGCGATCGCGGTCCCGACCACCGTGGCCCTGCGCGACGGCGACGAGATCCGCGTCGGGCGCTCGAAGCTGACGGCCCGGCACCTGGCCGGCGACGCCCCGGGCGCGATGGCGCTGCTGTACGACGACCCGAAGGGGCACCCGCACCTGTTCACCGGCGACTGCCTGACGGGCGCGGGCCCGCACGGACTGTCACCGGCGGAGCTGCTGACCGGGGCGCTGGCCGCGCTGCCGGACGAGACGTGGGTGTATCCGGCTCGGGGGAACGACTCGACGCTGGGCGCGGAGCGGGCTGGGCTCGGGGGGTAGGGCGGCGGGGCGGGTAGGACGGCAAAGGCGGCGGGGGCTCTCCGCCGCCCGATCCCGATCCACCTGCCCGCTCCGATCCACTGCCCGCCACGCGTGCCATATCGCTATCGCTCTCATCGGCTCTTATCGCCTCGCATCGACTTCCCAGCTTCATCCCGCCTCCGAGCTTCATCTCGACTCCGAAGGGACCGCCATGCCCGACTACACCGGCGACGTCACCCAGGGCGGCCCGCCCGCCGTCCGCGACCTGCCCGAACTGACCATCACCAAGGTCTCGGTGGGCCCGACGGACAACAACGCCTACCTGCTGCGGAGCAAGGCCACCGGCACCCGCGTCCTGATCGACGCCGCCAACGAGGCCCCGACCCTGCTCGCCCTGGCCCCCGACGGCCTGAACGCGGTCATCACCACCCACCGCCACGGCGACCACTGGCAGGCCCTGGCCGACGTGGTGACCGCCACCGGCGCCACCACCCACGCCGGCCGCGCCGACGCCGAGGGCATCCCGGTCCCCACCGCCGTCCCGGTCGACGACGGCGACGTCTTGCGCTTCGACGACATCGAGCTCACCGCCATCCACCTGGTCGGCCACACGCCCGGCAGCATCGCGCTCCTGTACCGCGACCCCGCCGCCGGCGGCACCCCACACCTGTTCACCGGCGACTGCCTGTTCCCCGGCGGCGTCGGCGGGACGTTCGGCGACGGCGAGGCGTTCACGTCGTTGTACGAGGGCGTGGTGACGAAGATCTTCGACCGCCTGCCGGACGAGACCTGGGTGTACCCCGGGCACGGCAAGGACACGACGCTGGGCGCGGAACGTCCGCAGCTGGCGGAGTGGCGGGCGCGGGGCTGGTAGGAGCTCGGTGAGCTCGGTGGATGACATATGGCACGCACTCGACGCGGCGAGCGAAGACGCGATCACCGAGTGGACTCTCGGGCTGGGCGACAACAGGGGCGCGCCCGACGAGGTGGTGATCAGGCTTTTCGATGTGCCCCGGCGTACCTGGCAAAAGCTCTATTTCCTCTATCGCCGCGACGTGCCGAGCGGCGTCCTCGATGCCGCCGTCAGCCACCCGGACCGCATCGTCAGGCTCGCGGCGGCCGAAGCCGGGAACCTGACCCCGGCGCAATGGGACCGGTTGACCGCCGCGACGCCCACCGAAAAGGAACGCGCCATCGTGGCTGACCTCCGCGATGAGGCGGCGACCCGAACACCGTGGGTGACCAGGGGAAGAGGCGTCGAGAGGCCGCCGCATCCCGGCGCCGCCCCGCCCGCGACCCCCGCCGAGATCGCCGAGTGGGCAGAGGCCGTCGAGGACATCTCGCCGGACGCCCGCAGCGTGGCCCTGTGGTGGGTCGGCGCGCTGCACGACGACCCCGACGCCATGCGCCAGCTCGCCGGGTCACCGAAGCTGCTGGTCCGGCGCAGCGTCGCGCGGGCTCAGCACCTGCCGTCGGACGTCGTGGACCGGCTCGCGCACGACGAGGACCGCGTCGTGCACCTCTTCCTGACCGAGTCCTGCGACGACGCGACGCCTGAGGTCCTGCTCAGCGTCTGGAGCTGGTGGTCCGGCAGCTTCTCGTTCCCGGGACGCCCCCGCAACCACCCGAACTTCCCGAAGGACGGCCTGCTCCGCTACACCGAGGACCCCGACCCGCGCCTGCGGCTGCTCGCGCTGACCGACAAGGAATCGGCCCCCGACCTGGTCGACCGGTTCGCGGACGATCCCGATCCCCAGGTCCGTGAAGCGGTGATCCTCGGTCAACCTCGGTGATCCTCGGTGATCGCCCCGGTCGTTTCGGTAACGATCCGAAGCGACCGGACGGTAACAGCCAGGTCGGCGTCATACCGTAGCGCTGTCGCACGGGGGATCAGAGCATTCCTTGGGGGGAATCATGGATCAACGCGACTCGCATTCAGGGCAGCCCGACAGCACGCCGACCTACGCACCGCCGCAGTCGACCTACGCACCGCCGCAGCCGACCTACGCACCGCCGCAGTCGACCTACGCACCGCCGCAGCGGGCATCCGCACCGCCGCAGCGAACAGCGCAAAAACCGACCGTCCGCCGCCGCACCGCGATCCTCGGCAGCTTAGGCGGCCTCGTCCTGGGCCTGCTCATAGGCGCCGCCGGCCACAGCCCGTCCCAGACCGGCGACACCGCTGCCGGTGTGCCCTCGACGACCGCCGTCACCACCACGGTGACCGCGCGGAACGCGGCGCCGGCCGTGGCGCACACCAGCGCCGCTGCCGCTCCGCCGCCGGCTCCGAGCACGACCGCGGCGCCGAAGCCGGCGGTGGTGTTCTCGACCTCCGGCAACGGGATCAAGAACACCGCCAGCTTCACCACCGGTGCCGAATGGTCCGTGGCATACACGTTCGACTGCTCAGGCGCCGGCGGCGACGGCAAAGGCAACTTCGTCCTGGACGTCGGCGGCGACATGGGCGACATCCTCGCGAACGCGCTGGCGGCCAGCGGTTCCGACACCAGCTACGAACACGGCAACCCGGGGTCGCACTACCTACAGGTGGACTCCGAGTGCGACTGGACGCTGAAGGTGAGCAACGACTAGCCCCGGGGGCACGCGAGCGCGATACTCAAGGCCGCTCTGCCGATCGCCGCCGGGTTGGGCATCGAGCAGTTCCTCGGCGAGACCGGCGGCAGACTGCGTTTTCGAGTGCCCACCTCGTGATCCGGCTCTGGCGCGCCTGCCCCGCACGCACCGGTGATCACGCCATCCTGATACCCGTGGCGCGAACGTGGAAGGTACACGGCACCGCGGGCTTGATGGTGCTGCTCACGGCGATCGCGGGCTGGGTGGACGCGGTCGCCTACGTCCGCTCCGGTTCGGTGTTCGTGGCGAACCAGACCGGCAACGCGGTGTTCCTGGCGGTGCAGGTGGCCGAGCGCTGGGTGCCGGGCGTGCACCGCGCGGGTGTCGTCGCCGAGTCTGACACGTACGGGCCCTTCTCCTCGCTGTTCGGGTTCTGCGTGGGCGTCGCGGTGTCGGTGGTGCCGTTGCGCCGCTCGCGCCGGACCGGCGACGGGGAGGCGCCGTGGATCCTGCTGGCCATCGAGGCGCTGCTGCTGGGGTCGGTGACCGTGCTGGCGACGGATCAACGGGAGTTGAGGCTCGGGGTCGCCGCCGCCGCGATGGGGGTGCAGAGCGTCTACGCGGCCGGCGTCGCGATGCGCGGGGTGTCGACCACCACGCTGACCGGCACGCTCGTGGCGCTGATCTCGGCCTTCGCCGAGGAGCCGGGCCGGCACGTGCGCAAGGGGATGCTGGTGCTGGCGATGGTGTGGGTGGCGTACACGATCGGCGCGTGGGGCGGCGCGGCAGCCGGCTTGTCCTGGTCGATCGGCACGGCGCACGGAGTGGCCGCGGTGGGCGCGGCGCTGGCCGCGATCGCGGTGTGGAGTGATCGGCGCGGGCGGACGAGCGATACAGCGCTCTGACACTGGGCACCCGGAATGGGCACCCGGAAGTTGGGGGTCCGCAGGGCCGATCGGCTACCGCTCCAACACCACTTCCGCGTCCAGCCGCGCCAGCTTCTCCGGATTGCGCACCGCGTAGATCCGGCTGATCCGGCCGCCCTCGACGGCGAAGCTCAGCACCGTCGTCACATCGACCTCGATCCGCGCAGCCGGCGCCCCGTTCACCCACACCGTCCCGATCGAGAACCGCTCCCCCGCCCACTGGACCGCGGCGATCAGGTACTCGGCAGCTTCCTGAGCCCCGGTAACGGGATGGCGCGTCGTGGGGACCACGCCGCCGCCGTCGGCGACCACCACCACGTCCGGCGCCAGCACGTCCATCAGGGCCCGCAGATCGCCGTCGGCCATCGCGGCGAGGAAGCGCTCGACGACCAGCCGCTGCTCGGCCCGGTCCACCCGCATCCGCGGGCGGCGGGCCGCGACGTGCTCGCGCGCCCGCTTCGCGGTCTGGCGCACCGAGACCGGGGTCTTGCCCAGGGCCCGCGCGATCTCCTCGTACGGCGTGGCGAACACCTCGCGAAGTACGAACACCGCGCGCTCGACCGGCTTCAGCGTCTCCAACACCGTCAGCAGCGCGACCGACACGCTCTCGGCCAGCTCGACGTCCTCGGCCACGTCCGGGCTGGTCAGCAGGGGCTCCGGCAGCCAGGAGCCGACGTACTCCTCGCGCCGGCGTGCCAGCGTCCGCAGCCGGTTCAGGGCCAGGCGGGTCACGATCCGTACCAGGTAGGCGCGCGGGTCGGTGACCGTGGCGCGCAGTCCGGTGTCGACGTCGGCCCAGCGCAGCCAGGTCTCCTGCACCACGTCCTCGGCGTCGGCGGCCGAGCCGAGCATCTCGTAGGCGACGGTGAACAGCAGGCCGCGGTGCAGGAGGAAGGGGTCCGGCTCCGGCTCCTGACTCATGAAGCCGAGGCTACGGCCGCCGACGGCGTCGCCAGCGGCGGCAGGCCGCACGCCGCAGAGAACTCCTGCGACCGGATGCCGAGGGCGATGTTGGCCCGCGCGGTCAGGTTCGCCGCCGCGACCCGCGCCGCCAGCTCCACCATCGCCGCCGGCCCCAGCCGGGCCAGCAGCGCGGCGGCCAGCTCGTCGGTGGCCGCCGGCGGGGTCTGGCTCATCGCCTCGGCGTAGTCCATCACCTGGCATTCCAGGACGCTGAACACGTCGGACTCCCGCCAGCGCGGCACCTGGCGCACCTTGGCCTCGTCCAGGTGGCGGCTGTGTGCCATGAAGTACGCGAAGTCCAGGCAGAAGCCGCACCCGACGCGGCCCACGGCGGCCATCGTGGCGTACGTCGCCAACGGCTCGCCCAGCGCGTCCCACTTGTCGACCTTGCGCCCGAACCCCATCAGCGCTTTGAAGACCTTCGGCTGCTGCCACATCACCCCGACCGAGTCGGGAACCCGACCGAGCATCTTGCGGGTCAGCATCTTCACCAGGGCCCCGTACGCGCCGGTGATCTCGGCCTCGGGGACCCGCGTCTGGCTGGTCATGTCGCTGGTCATGGTGACCTCCAGGTGTCTGTGCCGGCTTCATGCATTCAGACACCGGAACGCCGCGTGGCGTGACCGATGCCTGGTCACGCCACGCGGCCGTGCGCGCTCACCTGCTCAGCAGGCGCCGTCGTCCTTCCAGATGTTCCAGGCGATCGCCGAGCCCGGCGTCACGCCGGTCGACCAGTACGTCGCCGTCCACGTGTGGCCGTTGTACGACACCACGTCGTTCGGGACGTACGACGTGGTCGAGCTCCACGGCGTCGCCGAGCAGCCACCGCCGCCGGTCGTGCCACCGGTGGTGCCCCCCGTCGTACCTCCGGTGGTCCCGCCAGTGGTCCCGCCCGTCGTACCTCCGGTCGTCCCACCGGTCCCGCCGCCGCTGCCGGTGTACGGCACGAACGCGTCGGCGAACGCCAGCTTGGCGTTGCTCACGCCGCTGCACGTCGAGGACGCCCCGCCGCCGGCGCCGCCGGGGCACGGCTGGTCGCGGTCCACCGACCAGTACGCCAGGCGTCCGACGCCGTTGGCGGCGGCGAACTGCTCGACGGTGGCGGCGTTGGCGGCGGTGAAGGTCGAGCCGTCGTCGTTGACGCCGATCATCGGGGTGATGCCGAGGTTGGCGTAGGTGTAGCTGGAGTCGACCGACTTCATCTGCGCCAGGGTGCTCTGCGCGGCCTTGACCGCCGCCGCGCCCATGTCCTGCTGGCCCTGGTAGTAGTCCATGGTCATGATGTTGACCACGTTGATCTTCACGCCGACGTTCTTGGCGCTCTGCAGAATATTGACGCCGTCCTGGGTCAGGCCGGAGGGCAGCACCGGCAGCGTCATCGAGAACTGCAGGCCCGGGTTGGCCGCCTGCAGGGCCTTCATGGCGGTGAAGTGCCGGGTGGCCGAGGTCTGGTCGGCGACGGCGGCGCCCTCGACGTCGAAGTCGAGCTGGTTCACGCCGTAGTCGCTGATGATGGCCTGGTAGCCGGCCTGGATCTGGGACTGGTTGGTGCAGGTCCAGGCCAGCGGCTCGCCGGCGGCGCCGCCGGAGGAGATGATGACCGAGGCGCCCTCGGACTTGGCGCGGGCGATCTCAGGGTCCGTATAGGAGTCGTTGCCGACCGGGAGGGTGTCGCCCCATTCCTGGTTGCAGCCGGTTTCGATGACGAAGGCCGCGGTGTAGGCCTTCAGGCCGTGCCCGGTGATCGCGGTGTCCAGGACCGGCTCCTGGCCGTTGGACATGTCGACGTACGGGGCGACCGAGTAGACGCTGGCGCCGGCGGCCGCCGCCTTCGGGCTGGCCGAGGCGCTGTGCGCCAGGGCGGTGGCCGTCGCGGCTATCGCTGCGACAAGCAACGCGCCGGACCGGACCGCCGTGCGGCGGCGGCCCGGGGCTGGAGTCTTCATGCGAGGGTCGTACCTTTCCGTGTGGGGACAGGAAGGTGACAGTGCGGGGCGATGTAATCGCCCTGACACACAAAGTGGAGTAGACCACTGACCGCTGTCAAGGGTCTACACCACTGATCTTTTCTCGCAGGTCAGCCGAGCGATCACTCGCGCTTGACCCTTATTTGCCGGGCCTTTACCCGTAACCCTTGACGGGGAGCTGGTCTAGTCCAATCATGATTCGCGACTCCGGAGTCTGCTCTTCCCTCCCTCCCCCCGCCACGTTTCGGAGACCCCATGGCAACCGCGAGTTTGAAGCGGCGATTGGCCTTGCCCACAGTGGCCCTGGCCCTCGCCGCCGGCACCACCATGGCGCTGGCCGCCACCGGCCACGCCGCGCCCGGCTCGGCCCCGCTCAGCAGCACCTGGTACGCCTCGGCGCCCTACCTGATGCCGGAGGACAACTCGCCGCCCGACGTCTCCGCGGTGATGGACGCCACCGGCCAGAAGGCCTTCCAGCTGGCGTTCATCCTGGCGCCCAACGGCGGCGGGTGCTCGGCGACCTGGGGCGGCACCAGCCCCATCGGCTCGGACACCGCCATCCCGGCCGTCATCAACACCATCCGCGGCAAGGGCGGCGACGTCTCGGTCTCGGTCGGCGGCTACGGCGGCACCAAGCTGGGCCAGACCTGCGGCAGCGTCGCGGCCACCGCGGCGGCCTACCAGCAGGTCATCAACACCTACTCGCTGCACGCGATCGACTTCGACCTCGAAGAGCCGGAGTACGAGAACACCGCGGCCATCGCCAACGAGCTCGGCGCGGCGCAGACGCTGCAGAAGAACAACCCGGGGCTGTACGTCTCGGTGACGATGCCCGGCACCAGCGCCGGCACCGGCTGGTTCGGCACGCAGCTGCTGGACCAGGCGCACACAATCGGCTTCACGCCGAACAACTTCTCCATCATGCCCTTCGACGGCGGCTTCAGTGGCGCCGCCTCGCAGGTCTCGGCGCTGGAGGCGTTCCACGGCCTGCTCGAGACGCACATGGGCTGGGACTCCACGACCGCCTACCAGCACGAGGGCGTGTCGATGATGAACGGCCGCACCGACGCCGCGGAGTTCTTCTACCAGTCGGACTTCCAGACGGTGCTGAACTACGCGACCAGCCACGGCCTGGCGCGGTACACGTACTGGTCGGTGAACCGCGACCGGCAGTGCAGCCCGCCGGACAACAACGGCACGCTGTCCGGGAGCTGCTCCTCGGTCCCGCAGAACGCCTGGGACTTCACAAAGTTCACCGCGCAGTTCGCCGGCGTGGCGACCCCGCCCCCGCCGCCGCCGACCACCAGCACCACCCCGACCACGACGCCCCCGACCACTCCCCCGACCACGTCCTCGTCGTCCACCGGCGGCGGTGGCGGGACCTGCACCGCGGCGGCGTGGAACTCGCAGACCGCGTACAACGGCGGCGCGGTCGTGTCGTACAACGGCCACCAGTGGACGGCGAAGTGGTGGACCGAGGCCGACACACCCGGCGGCGCGGCCGGCGTGTGGACTGACGACGGGCCCTGCTGACACACCTTTGAGATCCTGACGCTCAAGCCCGGGACCCTTGCGTCCCTGTGAGATCCCTGATGCCCCGCACGCCGACCCCGCTGCGGGGCGTCAGGTTTTCTGCGCGAACCGCGCGAGCACCGCGTCCAACGGATACGGCACCTGGTCCGAGGGCACCATCTCGACCAGCAGCCGCGCCCAGCGTTCCTTGCCGCCGCTGCGTCCGCCCATCATCCGCCGCAGCTGGTGCACCAGGCTCTTGTCGCGCATCGCCGGCTGCAACTGGAGCGTGCGGAACGAGCGCTCCTCGCCCTCGGCGACCACCAGGCGCAGCACCTCCTCGGCCCCGACCGCGCGGATGAGCTCGTCCTCCAGGTCGGCGCGGCACACGAAGAAGCCGAACTCCTCCAGGTCCTCGGTCTTCGGGCCCGGCGCGAACCCGGCGCGCTCCAGGCCCAGCCGGAAGAAGCGTTCCTCGGCCTCGTCGAACAGCCCGGCCAGCGCCAGGCCGCGGCCGGCGGGCCCGTAGTCGCGCAGGTAGCGGGCGGCGTTGGTGGCGCCGTCCATCGCGACCACCTCGATGCCCTCGGCCGCCAGGTCGCGGCCCCGGCGCCGGGCCAGCGCGCACAGCGCCGCCTGGTCGCTCACTCCCTCGACGAGGATGGCCGCGCGCATGCGTCGAGGATAGATCAGCGGCCGATCAGATGCTGAGGATAAGTGCCACGGGTACTAGCACCAGCATCAGCGCCACGACCAGGTACAGGCTGAACGCCGCGCCGTACCGGGCCAGCTGGCGCAGCGGATGCGCGGGCACGACCGGCTCGCCGTCGCCCTCCCCCGCGTCGCCGTACCGGGCCCCGTGCACCGCCAGCACGACCAGGCCCGCGGCGAGCCAGCCCAGCACCGCGCCGCGCACGTCCCCGCCGACGCCGTCCGGGCCCCACCCGGAGGCCCAGTACAGCCCCCAGGCCCCGAAGGCCGCCACCGGCGGCCACACCACCAGCGCGATCTCGTACGCCGCCATGCGCAGGCTCTCCGTGGACCACACGACACCCCGCAGCTCACCGCGCACCCGCAGCCAGTTCCAGGCCAGCCGCACCGGCAGGAGCACCGGAAAACAGACCGCGTAGAGCACCGAGGCCGGAACGGATAACACACGCACCATGCGGGCCACGGTAGGCCGCCACGACACGCGGGGGATCCGGATCCGTACGTCACGGACTACTTATTCGGATGTTGATACCCTGATCGATTGTCGTGACACCGGCCTCTGGACGATCCGTCCTCGCGGATCGAAGCTCTTAGAAACCACCCCGATCCGAGGAGTCGCACATGTTCCCCATGGGCCTGGTCATCCTCATCGCCGCCGTCATCGCCGTGGCGCTGGCGTTCATCTGTCTGATCGACGCACGCTCGGACCGCTGAGCGGCAGCACCGCTAGCGCTTGGCACCGGCACGCGGGTTCAACCGTACGAAGGCGTCCCAGTACGTCGCCGGGAACAACCGGGCCAGCAGGTCCGGCACCCGCGCCGACAAAGCGATCAGCACCCTGCCGCGCCGGTGCCGCACCCCCTCGATGATCCGGGCCGCGGCACGGTCGGCGGGGTAGGTCAGGACCTTGTTGAACGAACGCATCGCCTTCACGCTCTGCTCCTGGTCGGCGGCGGCCGCCACGCGCGCGTCCAGGGCGATGCGGGTCTTGATGCCGCCGGGGTGCACACAGGTCACGCCGACCTCGCCGGCCAGCTCGTGGCGCAGCGCCTCGGTGAAGCCGCGCAGGGCGAACTTGCTGGCCGAGTACGCGCTCTGGCCGGGCGGGGCGATCAGGCCGAACAGGCTGGAGGTGTTCACCACGTGGCTGCCTGCCGACTCGCGCAGCCGGGGCAGCAGCGCGCGGGTCAGGGCCACCGGGGCGGCGAAGTTGACCGCCATCACCCAGTCGAACTCCTCGGCGGAGGTCTCGGCGAAGGTCCCGGCCAGCGCCACGCCGGCGTTGTTGATCAGCAGGTTGAGGACCGGCTCGGCGTCCAGGATGCCGGCGGCCAGCTTGCCGACCGCGGCGGCGTCGGACAGATCGGCGACGAACGTGCGCACCCGGACCTCCGGGCGCCGCCGGGTCACGGTGCCGGCGACCGCCGCCAGCCGCTCGGCGTCGCGGTCCACCAGCACCAGGTGCGCCCCGCGCAGCGCCAGGCCGTAGGCCAGCTGCTCCCCCATGCCGCCGGCCGCGCCGGTCACCACCGCGACCGCGCCGTTGAAGCGGAACGGCGGCAGTTTCGGGATCCCGCTCAACGTGGTCACGAACCAGTCCTCACCTTCTCCCGCCGCGTGGGACGCAGCGTCCTGTCCAGGTCGGTCCGCATGGTAGTGGCCGCGTCCAGGATGTAGTTCTGCCGCACCCGCCACGGACTGCGGTGCCCGGCCCGCGGGAACTCCTGGATCGAGCGCTGGATGTAGCCCGAGCTCAGGTCCAGCAGCGGCCGCTCGCGCAGCCTGCCGTCCGGCGCCGGCACCACCGAGGCGAACCCGCGCGCCGCCAGGTGGTTCAGCACCTTGCACACCAGCCGCGAGGTCAGGTCCCCGCGCAGCGTCCAGGAGGCGTTGGTGTAGCCGATGCACACCGCGAAGTTCGGGATCCCGGTCACCATCGCGCCGCGCCACACGAACTGCTCGGCCAGCGGCACCTCGGCGCCGTCGACCTTCGGGGCGATCCCGCCGAAGGCCAGCAGGCGCAGACCGGTCGCGGTGACCACGACGTCGGCCGGGAGCACCTGACCCGAGACCAGCCGGATGCCCTCGGGCACGAAGGCCTCGATGTGGTCGGTCACCACATCGGCCTTGCCGCCGCGGATGGCCCGGAAGAAGTCGGCATCGGGAGCCGCGCACAGCCGCTGCTCCCACGGGTTGTAGCTCGGCGTGAAGTGCTCGACCACCATCGCCTCGTCCTTCAGGAACCGGGTCGCCAGCTTCGTGAGCACCTTGCGCGCGGCGGCCGGACGGCGGCGGCAGAACTGGTAGACGCCGATCGTGAAGGCGATGTTCTTGGCCCGGATGATCCGGTGCGCGACCCGCGGCGGCAGCACGGCGCGCAGCTGGTCGGCGAGCTTGTCCCGGCCCGGCACCGCGCCGATCCAGCTCGGCGAGCGCTGGAGCATGGTGACGTGCCCGGCCTCGCGCGCCATCGAGGGCACCAGCGTCACCGCGGTCGCGCCGCTGCCGATCACCACGACGCGCTTGCCGGCGTAGTCCAGGTCCTCGGGCCAGAACTGCGGGTGCACGACGGTGCCGCCGAAGTCCTCCAACCCCGGGAAGTCCGGGGTGTAGCCGCTGTCGTAGTCGTAGTAGCCGGCGCAGGAGTAGAGGAAGTCGCAGGTCAGCGTGCGGCGCTCGACGGCGCCGCCGGCTTCCCCGGCGCCCTGCTCGACCGTGACGGTCCAGCGCTGCTGTTCGCTGGACCAGTCCGCGCCGACCACCTTGGTCCGGAACCGGATCTTCTCCTCGATCCCGAACTGCCTGGCGGTGGCCCGGATGTAGTCCCGGATGGTGTCCCCGTCAGCGATCGACTTGGGCTCGCGCCACGGCCGGAAGGCGTATCCCAGCGTGAACATGTCGGAGTCCGACCGCACGCCGGGATACCGGAACAGGTCCCACGTCCCGCCGATCGCGTCCCGGGCCTCCAGGATCACGTAATCCCGCTCCGGGCATTCGGTCTGCAGCCGGTACCCGGCCCCGATCCCGGACAGGCCCGCGCCGACCACGACCACGTCGAAGTGCTCCATGCCCACAGTCTGGCCGAGGATGCTTTACGCGACAAGGGTTTGTGTAAAGAGTTTCGGCCGTGTCCTCGGCCCGGGTCCGGCTGACCAGGAGTCCAGCCAGCCCGGGGTCCGGCTGACCCGGGGTCCGGCTAGCCCAGATGCCGGCCGTGCAGGTGGTACCGGCGGATGCGGGCGATGGTGCGGTGGCGGCGGATTCTGCCGTGGCGCCGCCTCAGTTTCTGCTTCTGGTTCACGTACGTCCCCTTTCGCAGAGTTCGAATGACTCGAACCTAGTCACGGGACGTGCCCAGTCAATACCTCAGCGCAGCGTCCGGCGGGCCCACCTCACCGGTCCGCCCCGCCCAGCACCGGATCCACCGAGGCCACCGTCGCCACGACATCGGCGAGCATCCCGCCCTCGGCCATCGCCGACACCGCCTGCAGGTGTGTGAACGAGGGGTCCCGCAGGTGCACGCGGAACGGCCGGGTCCCGCCGTCGCTGACCACGTGCGCCCCGAGTTCGCCGCGCGGGGACTCCACGAAGGAGTACACCTGCCCGGCCGGCACCTCGAAGCCCTCGGTGACCAGCTTGAAGTGGTGGATCAGCGCCTCCATCGACTGCGCCATGATGTGCCGGACCCACTCGTCGGAATTGCCCAGGCCGTCGGCACCCAGGCTCAGGCGGGCCGGCCAGGCGATCTTCGGGTCGGCGAGCATCACCGGCCCGGGCTCCAGCCGGTCCAGGGCCTGCTCGACGATGCGCAGCGACTCGGCCATCTCATGCAGCCGCACCAGGTAGCGGCCGTAGGCGTCGCAGCTGGTCTCGGTGGGGACCTCGAAGTCGTAGGTCTCATAGTCCAGGTACGGATCGGACTTGCGCAGGTCGTGCGGCAGGCCGGTGGCCCGCAGGATGGGGCCGGTGACGCCCAGGGACATGCACCCGCTCAGGTCCAGGTAGCCGACCCCCTTGGTACGCCCCATGAAGACCGGATTGGCATTCAGCATCTTCTCGTAGTCCGCGAGCCGTTCCGGGAACTCGGCGATCAGGGTCCTGATGGCCTCATCGATCCCCTCCGGCAGGTCCTGCGCGAGCCCGCCGGGGCGTACATAAGCGTGGTTCATCCGGTTGCCGGTGATGGCCTCCAGGATGTCCAGGATGGGCTCGCGGTCCCGGAAACCGTTGGTCATGATGGTCATCGCGCCGAGCTCCATGCCGCCGGTGGCCAGCGCCACCAGGTGCGAGGAGATGCGGTTCAGCTCCATCAGCAGGACCCTGATGACGTTCGCCCGCGGCGGCACCTGGTCCTCGACGTCCAGCAGCGCCTCGACCGCGCGGCAGTACACGGTCTCGTTGAACAGCGGCATCAGGTAGTCGGCACGGGTTAGGAAGGTCACCGCCTGGGTCCAGTTCCGGTACTCCAGGTTCTTCTCGATCCCGGTGTGCAGGTAGCCGATCCCGCAGCGCGCCTCGACGACGCTCTCGCCCTCGATCTCCAGGATCAGCCGCAGCACCCCGTGCGTCGAGGGGTGCTGCGGCCCCATGTTGACGATGAGACGGTCCTGGCCGCCGGCCCCGGCTCCAGGCTGGCGCTCGGCCTCGCGCAGGACTTCGTCCCAGTCGTACATATGGGCTGGTCTTACCGCACACGGGGCAATGAAACGATTATCCCGAGCTCAGGGGCGACTCCGCAGGTTGGTCCAGGTGTGCGGGGTGCCCTGAATGGGCGATCGAAGGTCCGCGACACCGGTCGGGCGCGGCGCCGCCGAAGAGGTCTGGTTCGCGCGTATATTCGAAGAAGATGGACTGCCGCCGGGTGTCCTGCAGACGTACTACTCGGCGGCGCCGACGCCGGCGGCGGGCAGGACATGCGCGTCCGCCGGTGTCGGCCCATGGCGGCCGGCCGCCGGTTCGCCGGCGGGCCGGCCGCCGCTTCGCGTCTTCGGGCAGGAGCTGACAGACCAGGCAAGAGCTGGCGGCGGTCCCGGCCTCAGCCCGCGGTCCACTAGCCCGCCGTCCACTCCACAGCCGGCGGCAGCAGCCGCGCCGTGACCGGCTGCCCCTTGGCGTTGGTCAGGCCGAACCGCGCACGCAGCGCGCCGGCGGCGACCCCGGCCTCGTACACCTCCTGCGGGATCCCGGAGAGCATCAGCTTCGAGCGGCAGAACATGGTGTGGCCGCCGTCCTCGCCGATCCGGTTCCACGACAGGTACACGAAGCGGCCGCCGATGCCGTCCTGCACATGGCGGCCGCGCAGCGTGCGCTCGCCGCGCTTGTTCGTGAACGGCTCGACGCTCAGCTCCCACACCGCCTCGGCGGCGTCGCCGCGCACCGGCTCGAGAAGCTCAGCCGGCTTGTCCCTGGCCTGGACCGCCACCGCGATGCCCGGCATCCCCGGCAGATCGCGTCCCTCGATGCGCAGCAGCATGTGACCATGCTCGCATGCCGGGCGGACAGCCCCCGGGCGCCGCCGCGCTGCGTATCCTTTTGCGGTGAACACGCTAGCGACGGGGGCGGGGCGATGACGATCTGCGAAGTCCGGCAGCCGACAAGCCACAACACAGTCGAGTCCTGGCAGCGCCGCGAACCGGCCCTGCCGGCGGCGGCGGTGCTCGGCATAGGCCCGGCCGCCACGGCCCTGGCCGAGGCGGCGCGCGCCCTGGTCGCCGACGGTGCGGCGCTGCGCCTGGTCGCCGACCCGGAGTACCTGGTGGTGCTCGGCGAGGAGGCGGAGCTGCCCTGGGTGGACGGCGCCCGCTACCTCGGCTGGGACGGCAGTGCCTTGACGCTCACCACGCACCAGGTGCTCCCGGCCCCGGACCTGTGGCGCGAGGCGGCGCTGGCGGCCGGCACGGCCGATGCCGGGTCGCTGGTGATCGTGCTGCCGGATCAGGTGCTGATCGCGGCGGCGGAGCACGACGCCGGGATGCCGGCGCCGGCTCCTGTTGCCCGGCCAGCTTAGGAGAACAGCAGGCCCTCGCTGGGCTGCTGGACCGCCGGACCGCCCGCGGCGCCGTTGTGCAGACACGGGTCCGGGTTCGCCACGCCGGCATCGGCCGCCCGGATGGACCGCCCGCAGCGCCATCCCGCCAGCCACAGCCCACCGCCCCGGGCCCGGGCCCGGCCGCGGCTAATCCGCCCACAGCACTCTGCCCCGAGCCGCGACCCGCTCCGCGATCCGCTTCCCGGCCTCGGCCACCGACATCGGCTCCAGCTTCCGTCCGTCGCGCAGCCGGATCGCGACCGCGCCGGCGGCCGCCTCCCGTCCGCCGATCACCGCCTGGTACGGCACCAGCCGGGTCTCCCGGATCCGCGCGCCGAGGGTCCCGCGCTCCGGGTCCAGCACCTCCGAGCGCAGGCCGAGCTCGAGGCACTGCTCGTGGAACGCGCGCGCCGCGCCCGCCTCGTCCTCGCCGACCGGCAGCACCGCCACCTGTACCGGGGCCAGCCACGCCGGGAAGGCGCCGCCGTGCTGCTCGATCAGGTGCGCCATCACCCGCTCCATGCTGCCCACGATGCTGCGGTGCACCATGACCGGCCGGTGCCGGGCCCCGTCGGCGCCGATGTACTCCAGGCCGAACTGCCCGGGCTGGTGGAAGTCGATCTGCACGGTCGACAGGGTCGCCTCGCGGCCGGCCGGGTCGGCGATCTGCACGTCGATCTTCGGCCCGTAGAACGCCGCCTCGCCCTCGGCCTCCTCGTACTCCAGCCCGGACGCGGCGAGCACCTCGCGCAGCATGCCGGTGGCGCGCTCCCACATCTCCGGCTTGTCGACGTACTTCCCGCCGGGCCCCGGCAGCGACAGCCGGATCCGCGCCGCCTCGATACCGAGTGCCTCGTAGGCGTCGCGGATCAGCTTCAGCGCGTCCTGGGCCTCGGCCGCGACCTGCTCCAGAGTGCAGAAGATGTGCGCGTCGTTGAGGGTGATGGCCCGGACCCGGGTCAGGCCGCCCAGCACCCCGGACATCTCCGAGCGGTACATCCCGCCGATCTCGGCCATCCGCAGCGGCAGTTCGCGGTAGCTGTGCGCGCGGGACCGGTAGATCAGCGCATGGGTCGGGCACAGGCTCGGCCGTAGTACGACCTGCTCGGCGCCGAGGTCCATCGGCGGGAACATGTCGTCGCTGTAGTGCTGCCAGTGGCCGGAGATCTCGTACAGCTCGCGTTTGCCGAGCACCGGCGAGTACACGTGCCGGTATCCGGCGCGGCGCTCGACGGAGCGGATGTACTCCTCGACCTCGTGCCGCACCACGGCGCCGTCGGGCAGCCAGTACGGCAGCCCGGCGCCGATCAGCGGGTCGGTGTCGAACAGGCCGAGCTCGCGGCCGAGCCTGCGGTGGTCGTGCTGGATCTCGCTCATGGACTTCTCCTCGCCGTGGTACGTCGGGTGGGGCGAGGGTCCCGGGAGAACGGCGAAGCCCCGGGGCACTCGCCCCGGGGCTTCGTTCGCTGGTTCAGGAATCAGCGCGCCGGGACGGTGTCCGGCGTCGTCGTCTGCATGGCGCGCTTCATGAGATCAACGGTAGCAGAGCGGTCACGCCGAGGACACGTCCCGACGCGCGAAGCCGATCAGCCCGGCCGCGGTCAGCACCCCGCTGACCGCCGTCATCCAGACCAGCGGCGTCCAGTGGAAGACGCCGCCGGGGACCTTGGGGATGTGCGTGTACGGAGTCAGGTCCAGGAACCACTGCCCGGCGTTCACCAACGGCCCCAGGTAGGCGATGAAGACCAGCACCCCGAACACCCCGTAAGCCGCCGACGTCCACCTCGGCGCCAGCCCGAACAGCGCCACCGCCGCCGCGGCGATGATCCACAGCGCCGGCGTGGTGATCAGCCCGGCCCGCACCATCCGCCCGACCCAGCCCCAGAAGTCGCCGAGCACCGCCCCGGCGCCGACCCCCACCCCGAGGCCGCCCGCGGCCATCACCAGAGCGCTGCCGACCGCCGGGAACACCAGATGGCTGCAAGCCCACGCCAGCCGCCCGGCCGACCCGGACAGCACCGGCTCGGCGCGTCCGGAGGTCTCCTCCCCGCGCAGCCGCAGAACCGCTTGCACCGCATAGAAAGCAGCAGCCATTCCCAGGAAGCTGACGGCCGTGGCCAAATAGGAGTCGGTCAGGCCCTGCACCGCGCCGTAGCGCCCGATGATCTTCTCGACCTGCTGGTTGTCGTTCAACAACTGGTCGATGCCCTTGGCGATGGAGCCCATGACGATCCCGAACACGAAGATCCCGGCCATCCAGCCCAGCAACGCCGGCTGCTGCAATCGCCGCCCGAGCCCGAACACGCCGCGCAGCCCCGGCCCCGCGCTCGCCGGTCCCGGACGCTGCGGCAGCAGCCCGCGGCCCAGGTCCCGGGCGTTCTGCACGCGGTAGCCGACGGCCGCGGCCACGACCCCGGCGGCCAGCGTCACCCCGATCACCCACCACCGGTTCCCGGCCCAGGGATGCACGCGCTCGACCCACCCGAGCGGCGAGAGCCACGCCACCCAGCCGGCGCCGCCGCCGGTCCCGGCCGCGTCGCCGACGGTCCGCAGCAGATACGCCACGCCCAGGATCAGCGCGCCGATCCCGTTGGCCGCCCTGCCCGTCTCGGTGAGCTGCACCGCGACCGCCTGCGTCCCGGCGAACGCCACGCCGACGGCGAACAGGCAGGCCCCGAACGCCAGGGCGCCGCCGACGCCCTGCCCCAGCGCCACCATCACCACCGCCGCCAGCAGTCCGATGCCGAAGCAGGCGCTGACGGCGATGGCCAGCGCCGCGCTCAGCGGGGCGTTGCGCCCGACCGCCCCGGACCCGAGCAGCTCCAGGCGCCCGGACTCCTCCTCGGCGCGGGTGTGCCGGGTGATCAGCAGCACCACCATGATGCCGATCAGCAGGCCGCCGAAGCCGAGCGTGCGCCAGGCCGTCAGGGCGCCGAGGCTGCGGTCGTCGTACAGCGGGCCGTACAGCGCGCGCAGCGAGGGGTTGGCGCCGATGCTGGTGGCGAGCTTGTCGCGGTCGCTCTGCGCCGGGTACAGCTTCTTCAGCGAGTAGGCGGTGCTGCCGACGGTGGCCAGCAGCGCGTAGATCCAGACCGGCAGCATGATGCGGTCGCGGTGCGCGGCCAGTTTGATCAGGGTGCGCAGACCGCCGTCGGTGTCCTTCTGGACGCCGGGCCGCGTGGCGAACTTCGAGGGCTTCGCAGCCTTCTTCGCAGTCTTCTTCGTGCTCTTCTTCGTGCTCTTCTCGCCAGCCGTCGCGGCGCTCACCGGTGCGCCGCCCCTTCGGGCTCGTAGTGCCGCAGGAACAGCTCCTCCAGCGTCGGCGGCCGGCTGACCAGCGTCTTCACCCCGACCTCGGTCAGCGCCTTGAGCAGGCCGTCCAGGTGGTCGGTGTCGACCTGGCCGGCGAAGGTGCCGGCGCTGATCTTCGCGTCGTGCACGCCGGGCAGGTCGGCCAGCCCGGCCGCGGGCCCGGCGAGTTCGGCCTCGACGGTGGTCCGGGTCAGGTGCCGCAGCTCGGCCAGCGACCCGGTCTCGACGGTCCGGCCGGCGCGGATGATGGTCACCCGGTCGCACAGCGCCTCGACCTCGGACAGGATGTGGCTGGACAGCAGGATGGTGCGGCCGCGTTCGCGCTCCTCGGCCACGCACTGCCGGAACACGTCCTCCATCAGCGGGTCCAGGCCGGACGTCGGCTCGTCGAAGATCAGCAGCTCCACGTCCGAGGCCAGGGCGGCGACCAGCGCCACCTTCTGGCGGTTGCCCTTGGAGTACTGGCCGCCCTTCTTGGTCGGGTCCAGCTCGAAGCGCTCCAGCAGATCGGCGCGGCGCCCAGCGTCCACCCCGCCGTGCAGCCCGCCGAGCAGGTCGATCACCTCCCCGCCGGACAGGTTCGGCCACAACGTGACGTCGCCCGGCACGTAGGCCAGCCGCTTGTGCAGGGCCACGCGGTCGCGCCAGGGGTCGCCGCCGAGCAGGCTCGCCTGCCCGGCGTCAGCGCGGATCAGGCCGAGCAGCACGCGGATGGTCGTCGACTTGCCGGCCCCGTTGGGCCCCAGGAACCCCAGGACCTCACCCTCCTGGACGCTCAGGTCCAGGCCGTCGAGCGCGCGGGTCCGGCCGAAGGTCTTCACCAAGCCGGACGCGCTGATCGCAGTCGTCATGCGGCCGATGCTACTCGAATCTTCAGGATTTTGTGAATGTTATGAAAGTGCGAGCGGGACCGCTACCGTGGAGCCATGCGCAAGGACGACGCCGACCGGCCGGCCCCCGACCCGCTGCTGGTGTACATCGAGCGCTTCGCCAGCGTGCTGACCGACAGCGGCATCCCGCGCATGCCCTCCCGCGTCTTCGCCGCCCTGATCACCCAGGACGACGGCCGCCTGACCTCCCAGGAACTGTCGGACCTGCTCGACATCTCCCCGGCCGCGGTCTCCGGCGCCATCCGCTACCTGACGCAGGTCAACCTGGTCACCCGGGAACGCGAACCCGGCACCCGCCGCGACCGCTACCGGGTCCTGGACGAGGTCTGGCAGGACGCCCTCTTCCAGCGCGACACGATCATGGCGCGCTGGGAGAAGAGCCTGGCCGAGGGCGTCGCGGTGGTCGGCGCGGACACCGCGGCCGGACGGCGGCTGACGGAGTCGGTGCTGATGTTCCAGTTCCTGCGCGGGGAGCTGTCCGGGATGCTGGAGCGCTGGCAGGAACGGCGTGCCGAGCTGCGGGCGGAGCCCGCGCGGACGGACGCGGTGGCGCGGGCGCTGGGGTCGGGGTCAGGGAAGACTTCCGGCCCCTGATACTCGACCCTCAGATACTCGGCCCTCAGACCCTGATGCTCCTGGGCAGCTCCGCGTCCGCCACGTAGCCGATGCCCCGCACCGTCCGGATCAGGTCCGGCACGCCGAGCTTGGCCCGCAGCGTCGCGATGTGGACCTCCAGCGTCCGGTTCGCCGACTTCTCGGTGGTGTGCCACACCTTGCGCAGTATCAGCTCCCGGCACAGCACCGCCCCCGGCGTGCTCGCCAGCAGGTGCAGCAGGTCGAACTCCTTGCGGGTGAGCACCACCGGCTGGCCGTGCACGTTCACCCGGCGCTCCTCGGCGTCCACCACCACCGGCCCGACGCCCAGGTGGTCGGGGCGCTCGGAGGGCGTGCGGACCGCGGCGCGGATGCGCGTGGACAGCTCGGTGAGGCCGTAGGGCTTCACCACGAAGTCGTCCACGCCGATCCGCCGGCCCTCGATCCACAGGCCGCGGTCGGCGCGCGCGGTGATCGCGACCAGCGCGGCCTCGGTCTGGCGGCGGATGCGCTCGCACAATGCGAGCGCCTCCTCGTCCAGTAACCCCAGATCCAGGAGTACTGCGTGCGGGGAGAACGCCGCCATGCCCGGCAGATCGTCGGCACGCAGCCGCCGGACCGCGAACCCGTCCAGGCGCAGTGCGTTGTCCAACGCCGGTTGCACCCGGTCGTCCCTACGGCCGGCCACTACTAGCCTCATCGAACCGTCACCTCACAGCGCCGCGAGCGCGCCCGTATCGCATAAAATCGGGGTAATTCGTAAATAATGTTTGCCAGGGTCCTGCCATTCTGCTCACCCAGCGTGCCGGAGCGCAATACCGCGCGTGTGGGTTTTCTCAATGCGGCCTCAAGTCGCGATACTCGACCAGGGGTGGAAGAACACTGACAGTGAGGATTTCCGTTCCGGAGCTGTGGCACGGCACCGAGCGCCACTTCCCGCCACCCCGGCCGGAGTGCCGCGCGCCAAATGTGGAAGATCTGACGAATGCGCCGAACGTATGACGCGATCCCGCGGCGCGCGGCCCGCGGACCGGAATCGGCGCCGCCGTCGGCGAGGGTGGCGGCATGACCGTCGACGGCTCGTACACGGAGTGGGCGCGGCCCACGCGCCGGGTCCACCTCGCGCTGTCCGTGGGGATGACCCTCACCGGCGTCATCCTCATCGCGGCGGGCGCCTCCGGCGGGCGCGGCGCGGTGCGGCCGGCGCCGATGATCGGGCGGACCGCGGACAGCGTCGTGAGTGTCGTGAACGGCGGCAACGGCAGGAACGGCAGCCTGGTCCCGGCCGCGCCGCTCGTACAGGTCGCACCGCCCGTGCGGGTCGCGCCGCCCGTGCGGGTCGCGCCGCCGGTCACCGCGCCGCCGAAGCCGGATGCGAAGCCGCACGCCAAGCCCAAGCCGCACCGCCGGCACACGGCGCATCCCTCCGACGTTTCGCACCCGCGGTCGCGTCCCGGCCCGACTCACCCCTTCACACGCTGAATCCGGCGGTCACAGCCCTGGTCGGCATCCAAACAAAACCTCTAGGCTTACGGCCGTGGCGATGCGACAACTCGGGGACCTCGAAGCGGCGGTCATGGACCGCATATGGCGGCGCAACCGCCCGGTGTTGGTTCGCGACATCCTCGACGACCTCAACACCGACCGGTCGCTCGCCTACACCACGGTCATGACGGTGATGGACAAGCTGCACCGCAAGGGGTGGCTGCGCCGTCAGCCGCAGGGGCGCGCGTACGTCTACGAGGCGGTCGCCTCGCGCGAGTCGTACACCGCGCGCCTGATGCGCGACGCGTGGGCGACCAGCGACAACCAGGCGGTGGCGTTCGTCCACTTCCTGGAGCAGCTGTCCGACGAGGAAGCCAAGGCGCTGCGCGCGGCCCTGGAGATCTGCCCCCCGGCGTCGCCCCACCCGGCCGCGGAGGAAGAGCGGATGCAGTGACGTCCGCGCTCCTCCTGGTCCTCTACGCGCTCGCGGTGGCGCTCCTGGCACCGCCGCTGCTGGCCCGGCACTGGCCCGCGGACCGCGCGCCGCGGCTGACGGTGGCCCTACTGCAGATCCTGACGTGCTCGTTCCTGCTGGCCGCCGTCGGCGCCGGCCTGGCCCTGGCCTTCACCCTGGTCGAGGGCCTGTCCGAACTGTCGCCGACCCTGGACTCCTGCGCCGACCAGCTCCCGGTCACCGACCACGGCTCGCTGGGCACGGCCCTGGGCCACCTCGGCTGGATCTCGGCGGTCCTGCTGTCGGCGCGCCTGCTGTACTGCCTGGCCGCCACCTTCGGCACCGCCCGCCGACGCCGCCGCGCCCACAGCAGGATGCTCCGCATCCTCGCCACCCGCGACGACGAACTGGGCGTCCTGGTCCTGGACCACCCGGCACCGGCCTGCTACTGCCTCCCCGGCGACGTGGTGATCACCACCGGCGCCCTGGAACGCCTGAGCGCGAAGCAGCTGGAGGCGGTACTCCTGCACGAACGGGCGCACCTGTCCGGACGCCACCACCTGATCATCGCCCTGGCCACCGCCATCCGCCGCACCATCCCGCACATCAGGCTCCTGGCGTACGCCGAACGCGAGACCCGCCGCGTGGTCGAGCTCATCGCCGACGACGCGGCCGTGGCCCACACCGGCGCCCCCACCGTCGCCGCGGCCCTGGCCGTCATCGGCACCGCCCACCACCCCATGGACCACGCCGGCCACACCGACCACGCCGACCACGCCCCCGGCTACGACCCGGTCCCCGAAACCGCCCTGGCCATCGACTCCTCCCCGACCCTGCGCCGCATCCGCCGCCTCCTGCGCCTGGACCGCACCCTCACCCGCCGCGGCCACGCCCTGGTCATCGCCGCCACCACCGCGGCCACGGTGTTACCGGTCGCGCTGCTGGCGGTGTCGGGGGCGGCGATTTTGCGGCCATGCCCGCCGGACAGCGACGGCGGGTGGGCGCCGGCGGTGGTGGTGTCGGTGGATGCGGCGGAGGGGAGTTAGGGGATTGCGGCCGAGGGGATTACGGCCGGCAAGGGGATTGCGGCCGGCGACTCGACTGGCGAGGCTGAGCTAGTGGGGTTTGTGGGGTGGGCAAGCGTGTCGCGGCCGGGGGGACTACGTGCAGATCATCGAGGACAGCATCGTGGGCGTGCGCGCGGCGGTGATCACGCTGTCGCGCAGTGAAACACCATTGCGCTTCCAGCTCTACCCGATGCTTCACATCGGCGACCGTGGCTTCTACCGCGAGGTCACCCGCCGCCTGCGCGACTGTGACCTGATCGTCGCCGAGGGAGCGCCCGACACGGTGGCCACCCGGGCCCTCACGCTGTCGTACCGCCTGGCCCACCGCAACAAGACCATGCAGGTGGAGACCCAGAGCCTGGACCTGCTGGCACTGGGAAAACGCATCGTGGTCCCCGACATCAACACCACCGACTTCGAGGCCGGCTGGCGACGCGTCCCCCTCGGCACCCGCGCGGCGATCATGATCGCGGCACCCCTGTACGGCCTCTGGCTGGCCGCCTTCGGCACCCGCCGCTGGATCGGCAAGCACGCCGCCCTCGACGACCTGAAGACGAACGAGGAAACCCTGGCCGAGTCCCCGGACGACTCACTCGACGCGCTACTGCTAGATGCCCGCGACAAGCTCCTGGTCGAGGAACTGCTGCGGATCCACGCCGAGCACCGCGACGAACCCATGACGGTCGCGGTGGTCTACGGGGCGAGCCACATGCGGGCGGTGACGAGGGCACTGAACGCGGTTCACGGGTATCGCGCGCGGGATGCGGAGTGGGTGATGGTGCTCGGGTACTGAGGCGACCGAGCACCGCGACGGACTGCTTGTGCCGGGTCGCCGTGCAGGCCGACCGTTCCGACCGCTGCGACTGCCACGACTGCCACGACTATGCCGAGTTCGTGTCGGTCGGCGGCGGTGGCCGGTCATGCGCACCCCGCCGCCGACCCTCGGGCCAGTTATCTACTCCCCCACCCCACCCACAACCTCCACCGCCAGCTCCCCGAGCAACCCCGCGTCCGCCAGCATCTCGATCCCCACGATCCGCCCGTCGACGATCGCGAAGTCGAACACCACCTTCGGCCGCCCGGCCACCGACCACACCAGGCCGGCGCTGCCGTCCACCAGGGCCAGCTGCGCCGCCTCGGCGCGGCCGGAGAACTGCCCGGCGACATCGGCGGCGCCGCGCAGCTCGGCCACGGCGCCGATGCCGACGGCGGCCGGGTCGCCGCGCAGGACGACGTCGGGATCCAGGAGCTTGAGCAGGCCGGCGAAGTCGCCGCCGCGGGAGGCCTTCAGGAAGGCGCTCACCACCTCGCGCTGGCGGCCCCGGTCGGCCTCCGACTCCTCGCCCTGGCCCTGGACGCGGCGGCGGGCGCGGCTGGCCAGTTGGCGCACGGCCGCGGTGGACTTGCCGACGATCGGGGAGATCTGCTCGAAGGGGACCGCGAACAGGTCGTGGAGGACGAAGGCCAGGCGTTCGGCCGGGGCCAGGGTGTCCATCACCACCAGCAGGGCCAGGCCGACCGAGTCCGACAGCTCCGCCGCCAGTTCCGGGTCGGCCAGCGCGTCGCGCTCGGTGGCCTCGACCGCCTCGACGCCCGCCGGGCCCTCCAGGTCCTCCTCGCCGTGGTTGCGGCGGGCGCGCAGCACGTCCAGGCAGACCCGGCCGGTGACCGTCGTCAGCCAGCCGGCCAGGTTCTCCACCTCCGCCACGTCCGAGCGGTTCAGCCGCAGGTACGCCTCCTGCACGGCGTCGTCCGCCTCGGCCAGCGACCCGAGCATGCGGTAGGCGACCGCCCGCAGGTGCGGGCGCTGGGACTGGAAGAACTCGGCGAGCTGGTCGGCGTCGGTCATGGCTCCACATTCTGCGGGCGGGCTCAGGCGGTCACCACTTTGACGTCCGCGTTCGCGGGAATGTGACAGCCTTCGACGGCGGGAGGATCACTATGGCCGTGATCACTAATACCACCGGCACCATCGGCCCCGCCAGGCCTCAGCCGTCCCCGCAGCGACACCCCGGCCGCCAAGGCCGCCGCCACGCTCACCACCGCCGTCGCCGCGAACCCCCACCGGCTGTCGGTGTGGTCGGTGAGCTCGGCGACCCCGAGCATCACCACCACCGTGGCCGCCAGCCCGCCGCCGTTGGCCAGGCCGAAGGCCCGCCCCACGTGCGCCTCGTCCACGCTGGTCATCACCAGCGTCCGCGAGGCGATGCGCGCCGTCCCGAACGTGAACGCCCCGATCGCCACCCCGACCGCCAGGAACCCCGGCCCGAACTGCGGCTGGAGCACGAACACGGTGTTGCACGCCAGGAACCCCACCACCGCGATCGGCAGGTCCCCGAACCGCCGCCCCACGACCTTGTAGAACGCCGTAGCCGCCAAGAACCCCAGGCTCCCGATCGCGTCGACGAGCCCGAACAAGCCGGCCCCGCGTCCCCACTCTCCCATCACCAGCTTGGGCAGCAGCGCATTGAACACCGTCACCACAACACTGCCCTGCGCGTAGAGCAGGATCAGGCGGACGAGCGGAACGGACCGCCCGCCGGGAACAGCAGAACCGGAAGAAGCCGCGCCGACCGAGATCTGAGCCCTGGCAACGCTTTCAGCTCTTGGTTCTACCTCTGGTTCTACCTCCCGGGGCAACGCCCCGACCGCCACCACCAGCAAAGCCGACACCACGAACGTCCCGGCGTTGAACATCAACAGCGGCGAGGCCCCCAACCGCTGCACCAGCAACCCGCCGACGGTCGCCGACAACAACATCCCGGCCTGCGTGGCCATCTCGTAGTCCGCGTTGAAGCGGCGCACCTGCGAAGCCCGCACCCGCTCTTTGATCATCGCGTTGCTCACCGGAAAGAACAACGCCGCGACCACCGCCAGCGCGAAGTTCGCCGCGTACACCCCCGGCCCCTTGGCCCCGCCGAGCGTCAGCCACACCGGCAGCGCCAGAGCCAGCACCGACGACGTCGCGTCGCACCCGATCCACAACCGCCGCCGGTCGTACCGGTCCGCCAGCCGCCCGAAGTACGGCGAGAGCACCGCCTGCGGCACCGCGACCGCGATGAACAACAATCCGACCGACAGCATCGTCTTGTCGCTGCGGATCATCAACAGCGCCCCGGCGATCAGCTGCACGTTGTTGCCCAGGGCGGTGACGAAGGCAGCCGGTACGAGCAATCGCTCGGCCCGCCGCGTGGTGCCGGTGTGCTCCATACGACCCAGTGTCGGCATCATCACTGACACCAACTGGCAGCAATGCCGGAGCTAATACCGGAGCTCGTACCGGAGCTAGAGACGAGGCTGGAAACCCAACGCCCGCCCCGAAACCGGCGTCAATCCTCCGGCCGCCGGAAGACCACCACCAGCACCCGCAGCGCCAACACGCTCGCCACCGCCAGGAAGCTGTACCCGAGGAACTGGTACAGGCTCACCGACTTCCCGACCATCGGCCCGTTCTGCCGCCCCACCATCAGCACCCCCATCAGCCCGGACGTCGCGGCGAGCACCGTGATCAGCACCTGGTGCACCAGCCCGGTGACCACGTCCCGGTCCCGCCGGTCGGCGAACAGCCGCACGTTCACGCTCAGCTTCCCGTCCTCGGCGGCCCCGAGCAGCCGGTCCACCCGGCGCGGCAGCCGCCGCAGCATCGGCACCAGCGCGACCAGCTCGGCGGCCGCCTCGCGCTTGAGCGCCTCCGGCGTCAGCTGCTCGGCCGCGTACCCGCCGGCCAGCTTGCGAGCCTCGGTGACGATGTCGAAGTCCCGGGCCAGCTCGGTGAGCGTCCCCTCCAGCGTCCCCAGCGCCCGGAACACCGCCGCCACCTCGGCCGGGACCGCCAGGCCGTGGGAGCTCACGATCCGGAACAGGTCGGTGAACATGGCGACGTCGAACCCCGAGTCGGTGCGCAGGTGCCGCGCGGTGAAGCGTCCCAAATCCCGTTCCAGCGCGGCCTCGTCGATCTCCTCCGGCGCCGTCATCACCTCCAGCACCGCGTCGCACAGGTACAGCGGGTCCCCGGCGTCGACGGCGGCAAGCAGCCGCCGCATCGAGGCCCGCAGCGCGGAGTCCAGGCGGCCCACGGAGCCGAAGTCGAGCATGCCCAGGCGGCCGTCGGCCAGCAGCAGGATGTTGCCGGGGTGCGGATCGGCGTGGAAGACACCGTCGATCATCACCTGCCGCAGCAGGTAGTCCAGCAGCCGCTCGGCCAGCTCCCGCGCGGCGATCTCGCGCTCGGCCAGCCGCGGCAGCGCGCACCGCAGCGGCACGCCCTCGAAGCGCTCCATCACCAGCACCCGGGCCGAGGAGTGCTCGGTGAACGCCTTGGGGACCGCGACGCCCTCGACCCGGGTGACCGCGACGGCCGCCAGGTTCCGGGCCTCGATGCGGAAGTCCAGTTCCTCGCGCAGCGCCGCGGCGAAGCCCTCGGCCAGGGCCGTGACGCCGAGGGACCGGGCCCAGGACGTGCGCCGCGCCAGCGTCCGGGCCAGCCGCCGGATGATGTCCAGGTCCCGGTTCACCTGGGTGGTCACCCCGGGCCGGCGCACCTTGACCACGACCTCCTCGCCGGAGACCAGCCGTGCGGAGTGCACCTGCGCGACCGAGGCGGCGGCCAGCGGCTCGCGGTCGAAGCGGTCGAAGACCTCCTCGACCGAGCCGTATTCGGCTTCCAGCACGGCCTGGATCTGCGGCCACGCCACGAAGGCGGCCTGGTGCTGCAAAAGCGAGAGCTCGTCGATGATCTCGGCCGGCAGCAGGTCGCGCCGGGTAGACAGGATCTGCCCGAGCTTGATGAAGGTCAGCCCGCCCTCGTTGAGCGCCTCGCGCAGCGAGCGTCCGATGTTCGCCTGCGGACGCCGGCCGCGCAGGTAGGGCCCCAGGCCGTGGCGCATGAGGATCATGGTGAAGCGCCAGTAGCGGCGCGAGCGGGCCACCCGGCTGCGCAGGCCTCTGATCCACTCCAGCGGCGTCGGCAGGCTGCCGCTGGGCGCCAGCGCCTCGGCGACCACCAGGAACACCATGCTGGGCAGCAGGATGACCAGCATCGCCAGCACCAGCAGCAGCGGCTTCCCGGCGTCCGCCAGGGTCCCGTCGGGCAGTTTCGGGCCGAGCATCGCGGTCATGATCGGGGCGGACATGCCCCAGGAGATCGCGGCGGCCAGGACCAGCCGGGTGGCGGAGAACCGGACGCCGAGCAGGCGCCGCACGATCGAGGCGAGCA
The DNA here is from genome assembly GCF_041260665.1 of Catenulispora sp. GP43. Classification (NCBI taxonomy): domain Bacteria; kingdom Bacillati; phylum Actinomycetota; class Actinomycetes; order Catenulisporales; family Catenulisporaceae; genus Catenulispora; species Catenulispora sp. GP43. The sequence goes on from NZ_JBGCCT010000019.1 coordinate 191,670, forward strand.
CCACGACGGCGACGGCCGCGGTCAGGACGAACAGCGGTCCCTGCAAGAAGCCCATGCGGCGACCCTATTGGTCGCCGCATGGGCAATGCGGCGCTCTCAAGCGCGCTTGGTTGCTCTCAAAGCGCTCTCAGTGTCCTCAGTCGTCTTCAGTCGTCCTCGGTCGCCCTCAGGCGTCCGCGGCACCGGCGGCGGCCACGGGCTTGGCCTCGACCGCCACGACCGGCTCGGGCAGCTTCATCTCCGGCAGCGCGGTGTGCAACGGGATCTCGCCGGGGGCGTCGTCGGTGAGGTCGGTGGAGTCCTCGTCGAGGATCGGGTTAACCTGCGAGGTGCAGAAGCTGCACCGGCGGGCCCGCGCGGGGATCTGCTGCAGGCACTCCGGGCAGGCGCGCTTGGCGTGGGACAGGTCGTGGTGCGGGTTCAGCTCCTCGGTGAGCTTGTTCACCGGCAGCACGATGAGGAAGTACAGGGTCGCGGCGGTGAGCAGGAAGCTGATGCCGGCGTTGATGAACGTCCCGTAGGGGAACGTCGTCTTGCCGAGGGTGAAGACCTTCTTGCTGTAGTCGCCGATGCCGCCGGTCGCCCAGCCGATCAGCGGTGTGAGGAACGCGCCGGTGAACGCGGTCACCATCGCGGCGAAGGCGGCGCCGATGACGACGCCGACGGCCAGCCCGACGACGTTGCCGCGCACGACGAACTTCACGAAGCCGTTCATTGACCCCCCTGGGTCCGACAGGATGCTGACGAGATGTGCGCGCGGCAGCATCCCACATCCGGTCGGCCCGAGAGAAGTGAGCCCGGGTAAGGGTTTTCAGCCCTGCGGCTGGCGCGAGGACTGCTCCCCGGCCGGCTTGTCTGCCGGCTCCTCGGCCGGCTTGTCCGCCTGCCCCTCGACAGCCTTGCCGGCCTGCCCGCGCCGGGTGCTCCACAAGCTGGTCACCGTGGTGATCGCCAGCACCCCGACGATCACGCCGAGCGAGGCGGCGATGCCGATGGTGGGCACGGTGACCGGGCCGATGTGCTCGACCCCGGAGCCGTGCAGCGCCTCGAAGAGCATCTTCACGCCGATGAAGCCCAGGATCACTGACAGGCCGTAGGACAGGTGCACCAGCCGGTCCATCAAGGCGCCGAGCAGGAAGTACAGCTGCCGCAGGCCCAGCAGCGCGAAAACGTTGGCGGTGAAGACGATGTACGGCTCCTTGGTGAGCCCGAAGATCGCCGGGATCGAGTCCAGGGCGAACAGCAGGTCGGTCGAGCCGATGGCGACCATGACGATCAGCATCGGGGTGAAGCGCCGGTGCCCGCCGACGTGGGTGACCAGCCGCGCGCCGTCGTAGTCGTCGGTGGTCTTCACCGCCTTGCGCACCCGGCGCAGCAGCCGGTTCTCCTTGAACTCCTCGTCGCCGTGCCCGGTGGCCAGCTTGACCGCGGTGTAGACCAGGAACGCGCCGAAGACGTAGAAGATCCAGCTGAACTGGTTGATCACCGCGCTGCCGATCCCGATGAAGAACCCGCGCAGGATCAGCGCCATCACCACGCCCCACAGCAGCACCTGGGACTGGTAGGCGCGCGGGACCCGCAGCTTGGTCAGGATGATGACGAAGACGAACAGGTTGTCGACGCTGAGGCTGTACTCGGTGATCCAGCCCGCGAAGAACTCACTGCCGGAGCGGTGCCCGCCGAAGTACGAGAGGCCGACGCCGAACAGGATGCTGGCCGCGACGATCCCGGCGACCCAGACCGCGGCCTCGCGGGTCCTGATCGCGTGCGGGTTCCGGATGCCGTGCCACAGGTCCAGCCCGACGGCCACGGCCAGCACGGCGATGGTGGCGATCCAGACGGTCAGGCTGACGTGCATTGCGGGACTCCTCCGGCGTTGTCATGGCATACCCCAAGGGCATGCACAGGCGCCGAAAGTCTTCTCCACCTGAAACCGCTGAAACCGCTGGTCAGGCCGGAGGGCCGGGAGCGGTGAGGCTCCGTGATGACGACCCGTCCGATTGAGGAGTACTCCCCTTCGATGGATCAATCGTCCCAGGAAGACAGGCGTTCGCGCAAACCCTCGTCCACAGGAGCGCGGATCTGCTTTGATGGAGCCGGATCTTTGTGGTTTAGACCACATGCGCCAGACCGAACCGCACCGAGGGAGAAGCCCATGGAGTCCCTGCCGCCGGAGCTGTCGCCGACCGGATACCTCGCCGAGGTGCGCCGGGTGCTGGAGCACATCGAGAAAACCCAGACCGACGCGGTCCTGGCCGCCGGCGCGCTGATCGCGGAGTCGATCGCGGCCGAGGGCGTGCTGCAGGCCTTCGGGACCGGGCATTCGGAGGCGCTGGCGATGGAGCTGGCCGGCCGGGCCGGCGGGTTCGTGCCGAGCAACAAGCTGGCGCTGCGCGACCTGATCCTGTTCGGCGGCGAGCCGGTGGACTTCCTCAACGATCCCAAGATCGAGCGCCGGGAGGGGCTGGCGAAGCGGATCTACGAGCTGGCGCCGGTGGAGCCGCAGGACGTGTTCGTGATCGCGTCCAACTCCGGCGGCAACGGCGTGATCGTGGACCTGGCCGAGCACGTGGTGGCGCAGGGCCACAAGCTGATCGCCATCACCTCCTTGGAGCACACCGCGCGCATCACCTCGCGGCACTCCTCCGGCAAGCGCCTGAAGGATTTCGCGGACGTGGTGCTGGACAACGGCGCCCCCTACGGCGACTCGGTGCTGCCGCTGCCCTCCCTGGGCGCGAACGTGTGCGGGATCTCCTCGGTCGGCAACGCGGTGCTGGCCCAGATGACCGTCGCCGAGGCGGTGCGGCTGCTGGCCGAGCGCGGTGTCGAGCCGCCGGTGTACCTGTCGGCGAACTCCATCGGCGGCGACGCCCACAACGACGTGCTCGAGGCGAGATTCGCCGGGCGGATCCGCCGTTCGGCGTCCTGAAGGACGCCGGCAGGACGCCCGCAGGTCGCCCGGGGAAAGCCCCGGCACGCCCGCAGACTCCGTCGCGGCGGCAGGAATAGATCACCACTCGTTCGCCGCTGATGGTTAGGCTGGACGTGAACCGCCGGACAGCCACGACAAGACGGATGAGGTGCTTCAAGTGGTCGCGCGCAAGGATCCGAAGGCTCTGTACGAGCTGGCGCCCGGCACACCGGGCCTGGCCGGCGTGGTCTTGCTGCACCAGATGGAAGGCTTCATGGACGCCGGCGGCGCCGGCCGGCTGGCCTGCGAGCACCTGCTCGACCAGTTCGACCACCGCCTGGTGGCGTCCTTCGACGTGGACCGGCTCATCGACTACCGCAGCCGGCGCCCCACGATGACCTTCGACAAGGACCACTACGACCACTACGAGGACCCGGCGCTGGACCTGCACCTGCTCACCGACGGCGCCGGCAAGCGGTTCCTGCTGCTGGACGGTCTGGAGCCGGACCGCGAGTGGGAGCTGTTCGCCCTGGCCGTGCGCAGCCTGATCGAGCACTTCGACGTGAGCATCACGGTCGGCATGCACGGCATCCCGATGGGCATCCCCCACACCCGCCCCCTGGGCATCACCGCCCACGCCACCAACCCCGGGCTGGTCGACACCACCGACCAGCCGGTCCTGGACCGCCTGCAGGTCCCGAGCTCCGCGGCCTCGCTGCTGGAGTACCGGCTGGGCGAGTGGGGCCACGACGCCGCCGGCTTCGCCGTGCACGTCCCGCACTACCTGGCCTCCTCCCTGTATCCGCAGGCTGCGATCCGCCTGCTACGCGCGGTCTCGGAGGCCACCGGCCTGGTCCTGCCCGACGTCGAACTGCGCGACGCGGCCCGCCGGGCCTCGGAGGACATCGAGCGCCAGGTGCAGGAGTCCTCGGAGGTCGAGGACGTGGTGCGGGCCCTGGAGCGGCAGTACGACGCCTTCAACGTCACCGACCGCAAGAACCTGCTGTCCGACAACGACGGCCGCATGCCGACCGCGGACGAGCTGGCCGCGGAGTTCGAGCGCTTCCTGGCCGACCAGGACGGTCCGCCGCCGGGCGCGTGAGAGTCCTGATTCACCTGGAGCTCTGATTCTCGGGTGGATCACAGACCGCCGTAGCCGACATGATGGTCGGATGCGGCGGTCTTTGCGATACACGGACGCGGTCAAGGTGTTGGCCGGCGGCGAGAACCAGCTGGTCAAGCTGATAGACGAGGCCAGCGCCGCGATGTTGCTGGGCGCGGGGGTGTTCGACCTCTTCGAAGCCCGCCAGCAGGCGCTGCGGCTGCTGGAGAAGGCGCTGGACAAGTTCGGCGAGAAGCTGCGCGGCCTGGACCGGCTGACCCGCACCGAGCGCATCCACGCGGCGCACGAGATCATACGGATAACTGCGTACTTCGACGCCTTCGGCGCGGCGATGGCCGAATTCCACAACGCCGCGACGGTGCGTTTCTCCGCCTCCCAGGAAGTCGCCCTGACCGCCGGCTCCGAACCGGATCCCGGATGGCGCGCCCTGTTCCAGGAGCTGTGCCGCAAGGAGAACTACGGCTCGCCGCTGTGGGACAACACCTCGGTGGCGATCTTCGCGAAGATGGCCGCGGACTCCCAGCGTTTCCTCACCGGCCTGGCCCTGTGGGACGAGCTCACCGCGACCGAGCACGACCGTCTCAGCACCCTGCTGAAGGAGCAGGTGCCGGCCGAAGCCGCCGCGCGCTACCAGGAGAACCTGCGGCGCCTGTCGGCCGAATGCCCGGAGTTCGGCGTCTGGGTCAACCTGCAGGCGCACGCCGCGAGCCGCGAGCAGCTGGCCGCCGGCCTGGCCGGCCTGGAGACGCTGCTGGCCCCGCTCACCGCCGGATACCCGGCACACCAACAGGAAGCGCTGGCCCGCGCCTACCGCGCCGGCCTGGCCAAGCCGATCCTGCTCACCAGCGGTCCGGACTCCCACCTGACGCTGCCCTCCCTGGGCGAGGGGTACGTCGACCACAGCTTCCGCCTGGCCTTCGGCCGGCTTCCCACCAGCCTGAGCTGGGACCGGCACGACCTGCGGCACGACCTGCCCGCCCTGCTGGGCACCTACCTGATGTCCGAATACGCGCTGAGCACGCCGCTGCTGATCCTCGGCCAGCCCGGCTCCGGCAAGTCGGTCCTCACCCGGATCCTGGCCGCGCGCCTGCCGGCCGAGCACTTCCTGCCGATCCGGGTCGAGCTGCGGCGCGTGAACGCCGAGGCGGACCTGCAGGACCACATCGAGTCGGCGATCCGTGAGCAGACCGGCGAGAACGTGCAGTGGACCCGCTTCGCCACCGCCGACCCGGCCCTGACCCCGGTGGTGATCCTGGACGGCTTCGACGAGCTGCTGCAGGCCACCGGGGTGGCCCAGACCGACTTCCTGCAGCGGATCGAACGCTTCCAGGAACGCGAACTGGACCAGGGCCGCTCGGTCGCGGTGATCGTCACCAGCCGGACCGCCGTCGCCGGCCGCGCCACGCTGCCCAGCGACATGCCGATCATCCGGCTGGAGCCGTTCGACGACGCGCAGATCGTCGCCTGGATCGACATCTGGAACCGGGCGAACAGCGCGACGCTGGCGAACCGCTCCATGCTGCCGCTGTCCGCACCCACGATCCTGCGCTACCGCACGCTCGCCGAGCAGCCGCTGCTGTTGCTGATGCTGGCCTTGTACGACGCCACCGACAACGCGCTGACCGCCGTCGCCCCCGGCCTGAGCCAGAGCGCGGTCTACGAGCAGCTGCTCAAGGACTTCGCCCGCCGGGAGCTGACGAAGGACCCTGACATCTCCGATCTGGACCGCCGGATCGAGGTGGAGCTGCTGCGGCTGTCGATCGTCGCCTTCTCGATGTTCAACCGCGGCGCGCAGTGGATCGACGCCGACAGCCTCACCGAGGACCTGCGCGCGCTGGGCATCTGGGAGGCCGAACGCAACCAGAACACCTTCCGCTCGACGCTCAGCGCCGGGCAGCAGATGGTCGGCCGGTTCTTCTTCATCCACAACGTCCAGGCGACCCGCGACGGCGGGGAGTTGCAGACCTATGAGTTCCTGCACGCCACCTTCAGCGAGTACCTCATCGCGCGGCTCGTCGTGCGGCTGCTCGCCGAGCTCGCCGCCCAGCACCTGGCCTCGACGTACGCGGTGTCCCGCGCGGTCAACGACGCGATGCTCTACGCGCTGCTGTCCTTCGACTGCCTGGCCGCGCGGGCACCGATCGTGGAGTACATCGGCGAGCTGATCGCCCACCACGCCCCGGCGATGCGCGGCGCGATGACCGACATCATCGTCAAGCTCTTCCACGGCAGCCTCATGGCGCGCACCGACCACACCTACGCCGACTACCAGCCGGTGGCCGCGGAGGTGGTCACCCGGGCCAGCTGCTGGAACGCGAACCTCTTCCTGCTGCTGGCGCTGACCCGCGACCGGGTCAGCCTGCGCGAGCTGTTCCCGGAGAAGGGCAACGGCGCGGTGTACGAATGGCACCGGCTGTCGAACCTGTGGCGCAGCTGCGTCCGGGGCGAGGGCTGGAACGGGCTCGCCGACGCGCTGGCGGTCGAGCGCGTGTGGCACGGGGACGGCCGGGACATCATCGTGCGCGTCGGGCCGGCCGTCGTACCGGCCGCCAAGCCGGACATGAAGTGGTCGTACAACATCCCCGACGTGCCGTGGCCCGACGGCGGCCGGTGGGAGTCGCACTCGCATGACGAGCTGGCGCGGCGCGCGAACTTCCTGATGGACCGGCGCATGGACGTCGCGATGCACAACATGATGGCGGTGGCCGACGCGCTGCCGACCCTCGGCAACGCCCTGTACAACACCAAGGACGGCCGCCTGGTGACCGCGACCGCGCTGCTGACCACGGCGTTCGTCGCCCCGTACCTGCCCGAGCCGGCCGACGAGGCGATCATCGAGCTGGCCCGGTCGCTGCCCCGGCTGAAGGCCAAGTTCAAGCACGAGACCGAGCTCTACGACAAACTCGCGCTGAGCGTGTTCACCACCGCGGTCGAGTTGGACTCGCTGACCGCCGGCGCCCGGGAGGAGCTGCTGGCGCTGCTGCTCAGCGACGCGGTCTTCACCGCCCGCGACCCGCAGGTCGTCCGTCTGCACGAACGTCTGGAGAACCTGCTGATCGCGAGCCTGCCGGTCGCCGAACCGACCCGGGCTATTGAAGCGGCTCCGGCTACAGCACCAGCTCCGGTTACAGCACCAACTCCGCCAACGCTCGCACTGTCTCCTGCTCCCGGGCCGTCACCAGCAGCGTCGTCACCGGCGACTCCCGCCAGGCCGCCAGCCGTTCCTTGATCCGCTCGGCCGGCCCGACCAGCGAGATCTCGTCGGCGAACGCGCTGGGGACGGCCATCACGGCCTCCTCGCGCTTGCCGGCCAGGAACAGCTCCTGGATGCGGTCGGCCTCGGCCTCGTAACCCATGCGGACCATGAGGTTCTTGTGGAAGTTCGCACCCTTGGCGCCCATGCCGCCTACGTAGAAGGCCAGGGCGCCCTTGATGGGCCACAGGGCCTGCTCGATCTCGTCGTCGGACGCACCGGTGAAGGCGAGGTGCACCATGGCGGTGATCTCGAAGCCGTCCTTGGCGCCGGCGATCTGGTCGGCGTAGACCTCGGGGCGCTCCGGGACGTAGTACAGCGGGAGCCAGCCGTCGGCGATCTCGGCGGTCAGGGCCACGTTCTTGGGGCCCTCGGCGCCCAGGACGATCGGCAGGTCCTTGCGCAGCGGACGCAGGTTGGTGCGCAGCGGCTTGCCCAGGCCCATCGCGTCCGGGCCCTGGTACGGCAGGGGGTAGTACTCGCCGTCGTTGGTGACGGTCTCGCGGCGCAGGACCTTGCGGATCACCTCGACATACTCGCGGGTGCGCGCCAGCGGCTTGGGATAGGGCCGGCCGTACCAGCCCTCGACGACCTGCGGGCCGCTCAGGCCCAGGCCCAGGATCACGCGGCCGCCGGACAGGTGGTCCAGCGTGAGGGCGTGCATCGCGGTGGCGGTGGGCGTGCGGGCCGCCATCTGCGCGATACCGGTGCCCAGGCGGATGCGGCTGGTGGAGGCGGCCAGGTAGGCCAGCGGCGTGAACACGTCCGAGCCCCAGGACTCCGCGGTCCACACCGAGTCGTAGCCGAGGTCCTCCGCGTACCGCACCAGGCCCACCCAGTCGTACTCGGGCGGCTTGGAGGCCCAGTAGCCGAGCTGGAGGCCGAGTTTGAGGTCCGTGGTCATGAGGGCTCCTTGGCGGACTAGAACACGTTGCAGTTGCGGACGGCAGAGTGCAGCCTACGGGTGGTCGCGGCCGGTCGCCAGGGGCGAGAGTTCGGCGTAGGAGACCGAGGTAGTGCCAGGGTCGTCGCTCGGGCTGTGGTGCCAGGCGTCCTGTGGGAGGACCCAGCCCTCGTCGTGGAAGATCCGCTTCGCCGCGGCACGCAGATTCGCGTCGGCCCGCGCCTTGGTGACCCAGTCCTGCGGGGAGTCGAACAGCTCGCGCAGGCGCGGCGACCTGTCCAGCAGCTCGGCGAGCAGCGCGGCCTGGGGGCCGGGATGGAGCGGGGTCCCGTCGGAGCCGGCGAGCACGCCGGTCGCGTTAACGTACAGGTAGGCGGCGTCCAGGTGCTCGCCGGAGGGCAGGACCATCGGGAGGTCGGCGGCCGGCAGCAGGACTCTGCGGTAGCGGGGCAGCTCGGTGTCGTCGACGGCACGCAGCTGGTCGGAGTCGAGGAGCGTCAGGACGACGTCGGCGGTGCATTCGGGATCGAGGAACGGGGAGTTGGCGACGTACCCGTTCAGCCCCACGTGGGCCGAGACGCCGACGCCGAGCCCCGAGACGCGCAGAGGGGTCATCGGGACGACGGCGGGCAGGCCGAGGCGGCTCAGCTTGTGGTGCAGCTGGCCGGGCGCGCCGTTGGAGCCGACCGCGATCACCGGATGCCGCTCGCCGGCCGGTGGTAGGTCCAGCGCGACGAGCGCTTCGTCCAGGGTCTGGGCGTCGGAGGCACCGTCGTTCACACGCCAGCGCCCCATCGGCTCGCGTGAAGGCACCATCGGCAGCAACCCCGCCCCGCACAGCAGCTCGGGTTCATCGACGAGGCGGCCGGGATAGCTCAACGGATCCAGCGCCGGGACACCGTCCATCCCGAGTGCCGCCAGGCTCACCAATCCCGCCCCCGCGCGTTCGCCACCATCACCGCGAACGGCGGGATGAACGCCGCGATCACACTCATCGCGATCGCCAGCCCCGGCGAGAACAGGCGAACGACGGTCCAGGCGAGGACGACCAGCACCAGGCACGTGCCCATCATGGCGAGGTACACGTGCTCGCGCGTGTGCTGCGACAGCGGCCGACGCTCATCGGGCTCGTCCCCGGGCTCCTCGACCGGCCGGTAGGGCGGGATGTCGCGCCCGGGCTGCCAATGCGGCCCCTGCCGGATGTGCCGCGCCACCACGATCGCATCGACGAGCGCGACCAGCCCGACGACCGCGCAGAAGACCACGAAGCCGACGGCGTGCTGGCTGAGGAAGAAGGCGACCCCGCCGATCGCACTGGCCAGACCGATCAGCGCCATGGTCAGCCGCATGCGCAGGGGGCTTCGCGCATGCATGGGCTCGTCGCCGCTGCGGATGCGGTGCGGATCGGACCTGGTCATCGCGGTAGCCACGCTCCTCTCTCTCCCAGAGTGATGCCCGCTGGGGACCCGGGGGTATCACCGGCGGGCGGAGTCGGCGGGCGAGACCAGGTCCCGCGCCTGCTCAGGCACGTTCCGGCGATCTAGAGGCTCCCGGTACCCGCCGGGACCACAGCCATGCCCGCCGGCCGATCCACTGCCAGCCTGACTGTGCCGAGTCGCCGCCGCATGACATGCGGTCGTCGCAGCCGGTAGCCGCCGCAAGCCCGCAGCAACCCTGCCGCCGCCGCGCCCAGCAGCACCCGCCAGTCAGCCGCCTGCTCGGCCCGCCACCTGGCTGAGTGCCGCCTGCCAGCCGCCAGCCTGCCTGCCGCCTCCGCTACATCGCCGCCTGCATGGCCCGCAGCTCCTTCTTCAGCTCCCCGATCTCGTCGCGGAACCGCGCCGCGAGCTCGAACTGGAGCTCCGCGGCGGCCGCGTGCATCTGCTGGGACAGGTCCTCGATCAGGCCCATCAGCTCCTCGGCCGGCTTGCCGGCCAGGTCCAGCGTCCGCACGCTGCCCTTCGACGCCACGCCCGGCACCGGCGCCTTGCCGCGCGACTGCTGCCGTCCCGAGCCGCCGAGCAGCTCAGCGGTGTCGGCGTCCTCGCGCGCCAGCAGGTCGGTGATGTCGGCGATGCGCTTGCGCAGCGGCTGCGGGTCGACGCCGTTGGCCACGTTGTAGGCGACCTGCTTCTCACGGCGGCGGTTGGTCTCGTCGATCGCCAGCTTCATCGACGGGGTGATCGTGTCGGCGTACATGTGCACCTCGCCAGAGACGTTACGAGCCGCGCGGCCGATCGTCTGGATCAGCGAGCGCCCGCTGCGCAGGAAGCCTTCCTTGTCCGCGTCGAGGATCGCCACCAGCGAGACCTCGGGCAGGTCCAGGCCCTCGCGCAGCAGGTTGATGCCGACCAGGACGTCGTACTCGCCCATGCGCAGCTCGCGCAGCAGCTCCACGCGCCGCAGCGTGTCCACCTCCGAGTGCAGGTAGCGCGTCCGCACCCCGCGCTCCAGGAGGTAGTCGGTCAGGTCCTCGGACATCTTCTTGGTCAGCGTCGTGACCAGGGAGCGCTCGTTGCGCGCGGCGCGGGCCTGGACCTCGGCGACCAGGTCGTCGATCTGGCCGTGCGTCGGCTTGAGCACCACCTGCGGGTCCACCAGGCCGGTGGGCCGGATGATCTGCTCCACCGGGTTCTTCGACGGCTCGTCGGCCTGCTTGGCCAGCTCGTAGGGGCCCGGCGTGGCCGACAGGTACACGGTCTGCCCGACGCGCTCCTCGAACTCCTCCCAGCGCAGCGGCCGGTTGTCGATCGCCGAGGGGAGGCGGAAGCCGTGCTCGACCAGGGTGCGCTTGCGGGAGGCGTCGCCCTCGTGCATCGCGCCGATCTGCGGGACGGTGACGTGCGACTCGTCGATGACCAGCAGGAAGTCCTCGGGGAAGAAGTCGATCAGGGTGGACGGCGGGGAGCCGGCCTCGCGCCCGTCGATGTGCCGGGAGTAGTTCTCGATGCCGGAGGTGAACCCGACCTGCCGCATCATCTCCAGGTCGTAGGTGGTGCGCATGCGCAGCCGCTGCGCCTCCAGCAGCTTGCCCTGCCGCTCCAGCTCGGCCAGCCGGTCGGCGAGTTCGGCCTCGATGCCGCCGAGCGCGCGCTCCATGCGGTCCGAGCCCGCGACGTAGTGCGTGGCCGGGAAGACCCGCAGCTCCTCGTCGACGGTGAGGATCTCGCCGGTGACCGGGTGCAGCGTCATCAGGCGCTCGACCTCGTCGCCGAACATCTCGATCCGGACCGGGTGCTCCTCGTAGACCGGGAAGATCTCGACCGTGTCGCCGCGCACCCGGAACGTGCCGCGGGTGAAGGCCACGTCGTTGCGCGCGTACTGCATGTCCACGAAGCGGCGCAGCATCTTGTCCCGGTCGTGCTCCTCGCCGACCCGCAGCTGCACCGAGCTCTTCAGGTACTCCTCCGGCGTGCCCAGGCCGTAGATGCAGGACACGGTGGAGACCACGACCACGTCGCGCCGGGTCAGCAGCGAGTTGGTGGTGGAGTGCCGCAGCCGCTCGACCTCCTCGTTGATCGAGGAGTCCTTCTCGATGTAGGTGTCGGTCTGCGGGACGTACGCCTCGGGCTGGTAGTAGTCGTAGTAGGAGACGAAGTACTCGACCGCGTTGTTCGGCAGCAGCTCGCGGAACTCGTTGGCCAGCTGCGCGGCCAGCGTCTTGTTCGGCGCCATGACCAGGGTCGGGCGCTGGACCTTCTCGATCAGCCACGCGGTGGTGGCCGACTTGCCGGTGCCGGTGGCACCCAGCAGCACCACGTCCTTCTCCCCGGCCTCGATCCGGCGGGCCAGCTCGGCGATGGCCGCGGGCTGGTCGCCGGCGGGCTGGTAGTCGCTGACGACCTCGATCGGGGCGACGGTGCGGGTGAGTTCGGACAGAGGGCGCATGGTTCAAAGGCTACGCGGCGGCTCTGACAAGCGCGGGAAAGTCGAAGGAGGCAGCTGGCGGAGAATCGCCTCATGTCACAACAGCCACTCCTGCTCATGGTTCACAGCCCGTTGGTAGGACGGGCGACCTGGCGGCCGGTCGCCGAGCTCCTACGGGACCGGTTCGAGGTGGACGTCCCCAGCCTGCACGGCATCGCCGCCGGTCCCGGCCCCTACGCGCGCCGTATCGCCGACCAGGTAGCTCGGCCGTACTACGACGAGGTCGTCCTGGTCGGCCACAGCGGCGCTGGTGCCTACCTCCCGGTCATCGCCGATACCCTCGGCGGGCGCGTGATCGGCGCCGCGTTCGTCGACGCGCAGCTCCCCCGCCCCGGCCTGAGCGACTTCGACGCCTCCCCGCCGGACTTCCGCGAAGCCCTGACCGAGATGGCGGTCGAGGGGGTGCTCCCACCGTGGGACCAGTGGTACCCCCCGGAGGTCACAACAGAGCTGATTCCTCAAGCGAAGCAACGAGAAGCGTTCCTGGCCGAGCTCTATCCGATCGCGCTGGCGTACTTCGAGGAGCCGATGCCGGACACTGTGTTGCCGTCGGAGACACAGTGTCTCTATCTCCAGCTCAGCGAGGGCTACCAGGAGCAGGCCGACCGTGCCGAGGCCCTCGGCTGGTCCACGGCCCGGCTGGCCGCCGACCACCTGGCCGTCGTCACGAGGCCCGAGCCGGTCGCCGAGTTCCTGTCAGAGTTCGTACTGACGCTTGCCAACCAGTGATCCCTGCTCAATACTGCGCACTAGCGCGCGCCAGCGGTCTAGACCACGCAGCACCACGCACCTTTCGCTCAAAACCATGCACCGCTCCCCCTAGTGATCCTCTAGTGAACCGGGCAGGTCCATGCGATCCCTCCGTATTCTCCCGGCGGCTGCCCTTGTAGCCGCCGTCGTCCCCGTCACCCTGGCCGCGACGCCGCACACCGCGCACGCGGCGGCCACGGCGGCCACGGCCACCTCGGCCGCCGCCTCCGGCCCGCCGCAGACCATCCCCGCCGTGCGCACCTGGTCCGCCGGCTCCGGCTCCTTCACCTGGAGCACGGCCAGCCGCGTCGTCATCGATCCCGCCTACGCCTCGCAGCTGCAAGGCGACGCGAACACCTTCGCCGCCGACCTGTCGGCGCTGGAGGGCCGCACCGTCGGCGTGGCGCAGGGCACGGCCGGCCCCGGCGACGTCGCGCTGACGCTCGGCGGCAGCCAGCCGTCCGAGGGCTACACCATGACCGTCGGCAGCCGCATCGCCATCCAGGGCAGCACCACCACCGGCGAGTTCTGGGGCACCAGGACCGTGCTGCAGCTGCTGCACCAGGGCCCGTCGATCGCGGCCGGCACCGCGACCGACTCCCCGGACAAGTCCGAGCGCGGGCTGATGCTGGACACCGGGCGCCGGTTCTTCGACGTGGCGTTCGTGGAGAACCAGATCCGCGAGATGTCCTATCTGAAGATGAACTATCTGCACCTGCATCTGTCGGACACCTACGGCTTCCGGCTGGAGAGCGACACCCATCCGGAGATCACCTCGCCGCAGCACTACTCCAAGCAGGACATCGCGAACATCATCGGGCTGGCGAAGCAGTACCACGTGACCGTCGTCCCGGAGATCGACATGCCCGGGCACATGGACGCGATCCTGTCCGCGGAGCTCGGCATCGGCCACGACTACCGGCTCAAGGACAGCTCGGGCAACGCCAGCTCCAGCTACATCGACCTGACCATCCCTGGAGCCCGGCAGCTGATCAGTGACCTGATCACCGAGTACGAACCGTTGTTCACGAACAGCCCGTACTGGCACCTGGGCGCGGACGAGTACGTCACCAACTACAGCTCCTACCCGCAGCTGCTCACCTACGCCCAGCAGAACTACGGCGCCAACGCCACCGCGAAGGACACCTTCTACGGCTTCGTTAACTGGGCCGACGGGATCGTCCGGGCCGGTGGTAAGACCATGCGGATGTGGAACGACGGACTGAAGTCCGGCGACGGCACGATCACCGTCGACAAGGACGTCATCGTGGAGTACTGGAGCAACACGGGCCTGTCTCCGCAGCAGGTCATCGACGCCGGCCACACCATAGCCAACGAGGCCTACACGCCGACGTACTACGTCTACGGCGGCGCCAAGCCGGACACGACGTGGATGTACGAGTCCTGGAACCCGGACTTGTTCGACGGCTCGACGACGATCAACAACGACGCCGCGAACCTCGGTTCCCTGATCCACGTCTGGTGTGACAACCCGGGGGCCGAGACCGAGGACCAGACCGCCGACGGCATCAAGTACCCGATGCGCGACCTGGCGCAGATGACCTGGAACTCGCCCAAGCTCGTGTCCACGTACGCCGCGTTCGTCCCGATCATGGACGCCATCGGCCGCAACCCGCTGTACCCGAAGCCCTCGATCCCCGGGGACCTGGCGCAGGGCAAGCCGACCACGGCCTCCAGCATCGAGACGCCGAACTTCCCGGCCGCGGACGCCACCGACGCCGACCTGAGCACCCGCTGGTCCAGCCAGTACGTCGACCCCACGTGGCTGCAGGTAGACCTGGGCTCGGTGCAGACGGTGAACCGGGTGGTGCTGGCCTGGGAGACCGCGTACGGCAAGAACTACCAGATCCAGCTGTCGAACGACGGTGCGACCTGGACCACCGTCTACACCCGTACCAACGGCACCGGCGGCACCGAGACGCTGACGTTCCCGAACACCTCCGGGCGCTACCTTCGGATGTACGGCACGGCACGGGGCACGCAGTACGGCTACTCGCTGTGGGAGTTCGAGGCCTTCGACGACGCGAACAGCCAGGTCCGCGGCACCCACACGGTCGCCACCGGCGGCCAGGCCCTGGACGACCCGGGCAGCTCCACCGCGACCGGCACCCAGCTCATCACCTGGGGCCTGCACGGCGGCAGCAACCAGCAGTGGACCTTCACCGAGCAGGCCGACGGCTCCTACCAGCTCACCAACGGCGCGTCCGGGCTGTGTCTGGACGTCACCGGCAGCTCCACGGCGGCCGGGTCGGCGGTGATCCAGTGGACGTGCACCGGGAACACGAACCAGCACTGGACCGTGACGGCGCTGGCCGGCGGCGGGTACACGATCGCCTCGGCGAACAGCGGCCTGCTGCTGACCACGGCCTCGACGGCGAACAACGCCCTGGTGACGCAGCAGAACGACAGCAACAGCGCCTTGCAGCACTGGTCGATCAACTAACCACTGGTCGATCGACTAACCGCTCGTCAGAGGTCGAAGGCGTACCGGTTCAGCGTCCGCCCGGGAATCGAGCCTGAGGGCACGACTCCTACGCGTACGAAACCCATCGCCTCATAGAACGGCTCGGCATTGGGGTCCGCATCAAGAACGACGGTGCGGGCCCCGATGCCGCGCGCCATGTCGAGCATGTGCTGGAGCAGCCGGCGCCCCACACCCTTGCCGATCACGTCCGGGTCGACGAACAGACTCCCGAGCTCGCCCTCCGGTGGCTCCCCTTCCAGCGTCGCGACGGCCACGACGCGCCCCTGGGACTCGGCGACCGTCATACGCGAAGGAGCCATCTCCTCGGCGCGGATCGTGAGCTCCGCCCGGCAGCGTTCCATGAACTCATCGCTATAGCCCCAATGGGCTTTCGAGCGCATGACGAGCTCGGTGAGCAGCTCGGCCTCGTCGGGTCGGGCCGACCGCAGTGTCACATCCGGAACCATGCTCCAGACCTTACCGAAGCTGCTGTGTTTTTCTCGGGCCCACCTTGGATTCTGCTTGGAAACGCTCGACTCGTGACCGCCGGTGAGAGATAACTCTCGGGCATCCCCACCCCTCGAGAGGAGTACCTGTGAGACTCCGCAAAACCCTGCTGGCGACCCTCGCCGGCGGCGCGCTGGCCTGCGTCGGCATACTGACACCGGGCAGCGCGTCAGCCACGCCCCCAAGTGCCACCTACACGGTCTCGATCGGCTCCAACGGAACGTTCTCCGCACAGTCCGACTCCCCCGCCGGCGCGTTCGTCGACCGGGACGGCACGTTCTACTTCCAGGAGTCGTACTCGGGCTACGGCTCGACCGAAAGCCGGGTCTGGCAGTTCTACTCCGGCAGCGACTTCGACAGCTACAGCCTGAACTCGACGATCAGCAACTCGGTCAACCCCGCCAACTCCCAGGACGCGAACAACAACACCACCTGGCGCTGCGACAACAGCCCGACCGGCCTGTCCGCGACCAGCGCCGGGTCCGGCTCGGGCTACACCCAGCCGAACTTCTGCGACCTGATCGGCATGTGGGTGGACCCCGACACCGGGAACTGGGTCGGCCTGGTGCATAACGAGTTCACACCGCAGCCCTTCGGCGACGGCCTGCACTACGACGCCATCGACTACGCCGTGTCCACCGACCGGGGCATGACCTGGAAGATCGAGGGCCACGCGATCACCTCGCCGTACAGCACCACGCGCGACGACACGACCGCGTTCCCGAACCAGACGTACTACTACGGCGACGGCGACCAGCGCCTGTACGTGGACACCGCGTCGGGCTACTTCTACGTCTACTACGGCTCGCGTGTCGTCCCCAAGGGCGGCGTCGGCGGCAGCACCGGCGGGCTGGCGCACGTCGCCCGGGCCCCGATCAGCGGCAAGATGGCGACCGGGACCTGGCAGAAGTGGTACAACGGCAGCTGGTCCCAGCCGGGCGTGGGCGGCCTGGAGAGCAACATGGAGCCGGTCGACTCCACGAACCCCAACGGGTACACGCCCGTGGCCAACGACTACAACCCGGCCAACACCGGGACCGTGGACCAGCAGGTGGCGGCCGGCGAGCTGCCCTCGAAGTCGCCGCTGTTCATCATGAACATCACCTACGACGCCTACCTCGGCCTGTACGTCGGCACCCCCGAAGTCGTCTCCGGCACCCTGCCGCAGCAGTACTACGTCACCGACGACCTGTCGACCCAGAAGTGGTACTACGTCGGGGACTCCGGATCGTCCTACACCCAGGGGTCCTGGTACCGCTGGTTCGCCGACAGCGGCGACAAGTGGAACCCGACCATCGTCGGCAAGTCGTTCCGCGCGTACTGCTCGGTGGCCTGTGTGAACAACGCCGGCTCGCTGTTCACCAACGAGACGATCGACTCCACCGCCCCGGCCCAGCCGCCGATGGACACCACGAAGACGTACACCATCGGCACCTCCGCGGGCCGCGTGCTGGCCCAGGTCTCGGGCAGCTCGGCGACCACGTCCGACGCCGCGGCGACCGGCTCGGCGCTGGAGGCGTGGAAGTTCACCGCGAACGGCGACGGTTCCTACCGCATCACCAACTCCTCCACCGGCCAGGCGCTCGGCGTCAACTCATCGGCGACCTCCAGCCGCGCCTGGGGCACCGCCCCGACCGCGACGGCGCTGTCCGGCGGGACCGGCAGCGTGGGGCAGCAGTGGTGGATCGTGCCGGTCTCCGGCGCGAGCGGCAGCTACAAGCTGGTCAACAGGTACAGCGGCCTGGTGTTGGCACTGTCGTCGAACACCTCGCGGTTGGCCGAGACGACGCCGACGCGCGCCTGGACCGACACCTCGGGCAGCGGCGTCGGCGGCGGCCGGACCGCGGCGGAGCAGACGCTGGCGTTCACACCGGCGACGTCCTCCGGCGCCGAGACGGTGACCGTGGCGAACCCCGGGACGCAGACCACGACGGTGAACACGGCAGCCTCTTTGCAGATCACGGCCTCGGACAGCAAGAACAACGCCCTGACGTACTCCGCGACCGGTCTGCCGGCCGGGCTGTCGATCAGCTCCTCGGGCCTGATCTCCGGCACGCCGAGCCAAACGGGGACGTCCCCAGTTACGGTGACCGCCTCGTCGGGGAGCGCGAGCGGTTCGACGACGTTCACCTGGACCGTGAGCCCGGCGGCGGTGAACCTGACCGGGACGCACACGCTGACCGCCTCGGGGCAGGCGCTGGACGATCCGAACCACTCCACGACCGCCGGGACGCAGCTGATCACCTGGGCGCCGAACGGCGGGTCGAACCAGAACTGGGTCTTCACGCAGCAGTCGGACGGCTCCTATCAGATCCAGAACCAGCAGTCGCAGCTGTGTATGGACGACAACGGCGGTTTCACGACCCCGGGGACGTCGGTGATCCAGTGGACCTGCACCGGCAACAGCAACCAGCACTGGACTGCGGCGCGGCTGCCCAGCGGGGCGTACACGCTGACGAACGTGAACAGCGGCCTGCTGGTGACCACGGCCTCGACGTCGAACGGCGCGCTGGTGACGCAGCAGACGAACACCGGTTCGACACTTCAGCAGTGGACGATCTCCTGATCTCCGGCGGGAGGTCGACACAGAGCTGAAAAGCCGTGCGGGCGCTCGGATCCATGCCGATCCGGGCGCCTGCACTTTTCTCAAGGCGGCTTGGATTCTGCTTGAGAATGCTCGACTGTCTGCTCGTTCTTGCGAGATAACCGTCAGGTACCACCGGATGAACGTTCAGAGCTGAACGGAGTACCTGTGCGACACCCGCGCAATGTGCACCACCCGCGCAAAACTGGGCCCCAACCGCGCAAATCCCTCGCCGTGACCACCGCCGTCGCGGCGGTCGCGGCCATGGCGCTGCTGCCTTCGGGCCAGGCGTCGGCCGCGTCCGGAGCAGCCGGCGCGAATCCCTCGTACCAGATCACCATCGGCGCGGTGAACAGCTTCGCCTACCCGGACGACACCCCGGCGTCGGCCTACCTCGACACCGACGGCTCGTTCCACTTCCAGGAGTCGTACTCGCTGTACGCCAAGACCGACCCGCGCGCCTGGGAGTTCTACAGCGGGACGAACTTCGACGACGCCACGCTGGACACCGGCCTGAGCAACGCCGTGAACCCGGCCAACTCCCAGGACGCCAACAACGACACCACCTGGCGCTGCAACAACAGCCCGACCGGGCTGGAGTCGACGTACATGAACAACGGCACCGGCTACTACTCGCAGCGCAACTACTGCGACCTGTCCGGCACCTGGGTCGACCCCGACACCGGTGACTGGTACGGCCTGGTGCACAACGAGTTCACACCGCAGCCCTTCGGCGACGGCCTGCACTACGACGCCATCGACTACGCCGTCTCGCACGACAAGGGCAAGACCTGGTCGATCCTCGGGCACGCGATCACCTCGCCGTACAGCACCACGCGCAACGACACCAAGGCCTTCCCCAACCAGACGTACGACTACGGCGACGGCGACCAGCGCCTGTTCGTGGACCCGGCGTCCGGCTACTTCTACGTGTTCTACGGCTCCCGCGTCGTCAACAAGCCGGGCACCAAGGGCACGCAGAACGGCGGCCTGGCGCACGTCGCACGCGCCCCGATCAGCGGCAAGATGGCCGCCGGGACCTGGCAGAAGTGGTACAACGGCAGCTGGTCGCAGCCCGGCATCGGCGGGCTGGAGAGCAACATGGAGCCGGTGGACGCCGCGAACCCGACCGGCTATACCGCCCCGAGCCACGACTACAACCCGGCCAACACAGGGACCGCCGACCAGCAGATGGCCGCGGGCACGCTGCCGACCAAGTCGCCGCTGTTCATCATGAACATCACCTACGACGCCTACCTGGGCCTGTACATCGGCGAGCCGGAGACGGTCGGGCAGACCGGCAAAGAGCCGCAGCAGTTCTACGCCACGGACAACCTGGCGACGCAGAAGTGGCATCTGATCGGCGACTCGGGCAGCTACGTGTCGGGGTCCTGGTACCGGTGGTTCGCGGACACCGCGAACAAGTGGAGCCCGACGATCGTCGGCAAGACCTTCCGCTCCTACTGTTCGATCGCGTGTGCGACCTCGGACGGGGAGTACGCGGACGTCACGATCGGTTCCTCGGCGCCGGCCAAGCCGGTGGTAGCACGGGGGCAGAACGTGGTCATCAACAGCGGGAACGGCCGGGTGCTGGCGCAGAGCGCGGGCAGCTCGCAGGTGACGTCGCTGGACGCGTACTACGGCTGGGCGCAGGCGGCGTGGACGATCGCGCCGACCGGTGACGGTTCGTACACCGTTGTGAACACGGTGACCGGGGACGCTCTCGGGGTGGACTCCTCGAAGACAGCTTCGCGGGCTTGGGGCACGGCGCCGTCGGCGACCCCGATCGGCGCGTCGGGGCCGAGCGTGGGCCAGGAGTGGTTCGCGGTGCCGGACACGTCCTCGCCGGGGTCGTACCGCCTGGTGAACCGGGACAGCGGTCTGGCGCTGGGCATGGCGTGGGACTCCTCGCGCTCGGCGGAGACCACGCCGGTGCGGTCGTGGACCGACACCTCCGGCAGCGCGGTCGGCGGCGGCCGGCAGCCCTCGGAGCAGACGCTGACGTTCACGCCGGCGCATCCGGCGCAGGGCCCGGAGGTAGTACATGTGCTAACACCGGGGAACCAGAGCGGCGTGGTCGGCACTGCGGTGAGCGTGCAGGTCAACGGCAGCGACTCCAAGGGCAAGGCACTGAGCTACTCGGCGACCGGCCTGCCCGCGGGCCTGTCGATCGACGCCGCCAGCGGCCTGATCAGCGGCACGCCGACGGAAATGGGGACGTCCCCAGTTACGGTGACCGCCTCTTCGGGACACGCCTCGGCGAGCGCCACGTTCACCTACGCGGTGAGCCCGAGGCCGGTGGACCTGTCCGGCGTGCACACGCTGACGGTGGCGGGGCAGGCGCTGCAGACGCCGAACGGTTCGAAGAACGGCGGCGACCAGCTGGTGACCGGCGCTGCGAGCGGTGCCACGAGCCAGTGGACCTTCACGCGGCAGTCGGACGGCAGCTACACCCTGACGAACGGCGACTCGGGGATGTGCGCGGACGACAACGGAGGTAACACGGCGCCGGGCACCGCGGTGATCCAGTGGTCGTGCACCAGTGCGGTGAACCAGCGTTGGAGGGCGACGCAGTTGCCGTCGGGGTTGTGGACGTTGAAGAACAACCACACGGGTCTGCTGATGACCGCGGCCTCGTCGAGCGCCGGCGCGCTGGTGACGCAGGAGGCGGACACCGGGTCGGCGCTTCAGCAGTGGACGCTGAGCTAGTCGACAGCAGCTCAGAGCTGGGGCCGCCGTGGGGATTCCTCGCGGCGGCCCCGGCGTTTTCCGGGCCGCGCGAAGTGTTGCATCCGCATGATGTTCAGGGCACGAACACGATGCGCCGCGCCGATTCCTCGGCCCAGGCCTCTTCGACGTCGGCCAGCGGGACGGTCCGGGCCTCGACGGGCAGGCCGCCGGAGGTGAGTCCGTCGGCGAGCGCCGGCAGCTCCGCGAGGTATTCGCGGGGGCCGATGGATCCCTGGCCGCTGCCGACGAACTGGAGCCGGACCGCGCGCAGCGCCGCTGACGGGATGGCGGCGGTGGGGCCGGCCGTCGAGCCGATCTCGATCCAGGTCAGCGGCTTGCGGGGGTCTTCGCGGCGGGTCACCAGGGCAACAAGGGCGTCGACGGCGGGCTGGCCCCACACGTAGTCGATCACGACGTCCGTCTCCGAGGCGGCCTTCGCGAGCTGCTCGGCGGTCTGCTCGGTGCCCAGCCGCACGGTCTCGGTGGCGCCGAGCGCGGGCAGCTCGGCCAGGGCCCGCGGGTCCCGGCCGGCGGCCACGACCCGGTTCGCGCCGAAGAGCTTCGCGATGCGCACGGCCATCCGCCCGGAGCTGCCGGTGGCGCCGGTGGCGCCGAGGATCAGCACGTCCTGGCCGGCCTGGAATTCGATGCGCCGGCGCAGCGCGACCCAGGCGCACATCGCCGGGTTCATCCCCGCTGCTACGACGACGGGGGCGGGCACGAGCGGGAGCTCGCCGGTGCTGGTGTAGTGCGAGCCGTTCGCCTGGGAACGCACCCGCGGCATCCTGCGCGACCGGCGCGTGCGGGTCACCGATTTGGCGCGCTACCTGGGGCTGGACTAGTCGAGCGTCTCAGGCCTGTCGACCGGGCGGTCAAGCGAGGCCTGCTCGAACGCTCACCGAACGCGCTGGACGGCCGGGCCGTGGACGTGCAGCTGGCGGCACAGGGCGCGGAGCTGGCCGCGATCGGCGCCGCCGAGGTCGCCGAGGCGCTCACGCCGCTGACCGGTGCCCTGACGGCGGGCGAGGTCCGGCGGCTGACCGCGCTGCTGGACCGCATGCTGGGCGTGCGGGAGATTTGGCGGTCGTTTCGACTCAACTCGGGGCCGCAATGGCGGGGCAGCGTACGCCCGGCAGCAGGCGGCGGCCGGCCCGGGCGCGGCAGGCGGCAGGCAGCAGGCGGCAGGCGGCAGCATGCGCGGGCGACGCGCGGCGTACGCAGGCGACGGGCGGTGAGCGCAGGTGGGCGGCGGGCGGCGGGCGGCGGGCGGCGGGCGGCGGGCGGCGGGCGGCGGGCGGCGGGCGGCGGGCGGCGGGCGCAGCGTAGGCGGCGGCTCGGCGTGAAGGTGCCCGGACCGGCTGGCGGTGGGGGTCTCCTTGCGCGGGCCGCTCGCGACGACTTTCATGCGCCGGCCTAGGTTTTTCGCCTCGTATGTAGCTCGGATGGGAACGCCGTTCAAAGTCAGGTGACCTTGGCCGGTGGGCCAGCGAGACTGACGCGATGACTGGTTCCGCATTGCCCCATGTGCTTCGACCACGTGCTCTGAAACCCGGGGACCTGGTGGTCGTCGCAGCACTGTCCGGCCCGCTGCCGGCCGAATACGAGCCCAATGTCGGGCAGGCGGTGGTCGTGCTCGAACGGATGGATGGGGTTCCGTGTGCGCCGGGCTCCGCTGCTGGAGGTAGGACGGAGCCGTTGGTGGAGCGCTGCCGCTCCGGCGGAGATCGCCGGGGAGCTCAATGCTCTGCTGCGTGATCCCGAGGTGCGGGCGATCGTCGCCAGTGACGGCGGTCAGACGGTGGTCTGCTACCTCGACCTGATCGATGTCGAGGCGATCCGGGCCGATCCCAAGCCGATCCTCGGCTACAGCGACCTCTCGCTGCTGCATCTGGCGATGTACGCCCGCACCGGCCTGGTCGGGTTCCATGCCGACATGGCCGCGCCGGGCTTCCGGGGGGCATTGGCAGTCGGCGACCGCCGCCCGGCAGGCCGAGCTGGAGCGGCTCTACTTCGGGCTGCTGACCGATGAGGAGGCCGTTGGTGCGCTGCCTGTGAGTGCGTCGTGGGAGTGCTGGCGTGCTGGTCGTGCCGAGGGGCGGTTGATCGGCGGGGTGATCAACCGCATCGCGTTGGTGCAGGCGACGGGTTTCGCGCTGCCGCTCGAAGCGTTCGATGGGGCTGTGCTGTTCTGGGAGGAGTTGGGCGGGCTGTCCTCGTACGTGTGGAGCTACCTGCAGGTGATGCGGCATGCCGGCATCCTCGATCGGATCGCGGGCATGGTCGTCGGTGTTCCGCAGGGGGTCGCCGGGCTCGGGCCCGGAGCATCGCCGACGTTGCGGGAGATCGTCCTGGACGTGCTCGGCGAGCGTGACATCCCGGTGCTGGGCAACGTCGAGGTCGGGCATGCCGGGCCTAATCTGCCGATGCCGGTCGGCGTGCGCGTGGGTCTGGACGCCGGGCAGCGGACGCTGTCGCTTCTCGAACCCGCAGTAGTGCACCCGCGGTAATGCGTCCGCGGTAGTACGACGTGGCTGGGCATGCCGAAGCCCTGGACCGGAGGGGATCGGTCCAGGGCTTCGGTTTTACTCGCGGAATCGCCTAGACGGCAGCCACAGCGACAGGGCGCTCCGCGGGCTCCAGGGCGAGGTCCAGGACCTCGCGCACGTCGCCGACCAGGTGCACGGTCAGCTTGTCCAGCACCTCGGCCGGGACGTCGTCCAGGTCGGGGCCGTTGCGCTTGGGCAGCAGCACGGTCGTGGCACCGGCCTGGTGCGCGGCCAGCAGCTTCTGCTTCACGCCACCGATCGGCAGGACCCGGCCGGTCAGGGACACCTCACCGGTCATCGCCACGTCCTTGCGGACCAGGCGGCCGCTCAGCAGCGAGGCCAGCGCGGTGGTCATCGTGACGCCGGCGCTCGGGCCGTCCTTGGGCTGGGCCCCGGCCGGCACGTGGACGTGCACCGCGCGCTTGCTGAGGTCGGCCACCGGCAGCTCCAGCTCGGCGCCGTGCGAGCGCAGGTAGCTCAGCGCGATCTGCGCCGACTCCTTCATCACGTCGCCCAGCTGGCCGGTCAGGGTCACGCCGGTGCCGCCGGTCTCCGGGTCGGACAGCGAGGCCTCGACGAACAGGACCTCGCCGCCGGCGCCGGTCACCGCCAGGCCCGTCGCCACGCCCGGCACGGCCAGGCGGTCGGCGGTCTCGGGGGTGTGGCGGGGACGGCCCAGGTAGTCCTTCAGGTTCTCGACCGTGATGGTGAGCTTGGCCTTCGAACCCTCGGGGGCGACCGCAGAGTCCTTCACCTCGGCCTCGGCCGAAGCCGGTGCGTCGGTGGAAGCGTCCGCAGTGTCCTGATCCAGAACCGGCGTCTGGCTTTTGGCGGCGGCTTCGGAGTCGGCCAGGGCCGTCTTCGCCGCGACCTTGCGCAGCACCCGGGAGATGGCGCGCTCCAGGTCGCGCACACCGGCTTCCCGCGTGTACTGCTGGGCCAGCAGCCGCAGCGCCTCGTCGTCGAACTCCACCTCGTCGACGGACAGCCCGGCGCGGTCGATCTGGCGCGGCAGCAGGTGGTCGCGGGCGATCAGGACCTTCTCGTCCTCGGTGTAGCCGTCCAGGCGCACCAGCTCCATGCGGTCCAGCAGCGGGCCGGGGATGGACTCCAGGACGTTGGCCGTGGCCAGGAACACCACGTCCGACAGGTCGAGCTCGACCTCCAGGTAGTGGTCGCGGAACGTGTGGTTCTGCGCCGGGTCCAAGACCTCCAGCAGGGCCGCCGTCGGGTCGCCGCGGTAGTCGGCGCCGACCTTGTCGATCTCGTCGAGCAGCACGACCGGGTTCATCGTGCCGGCGTCCTTGATCGCCCGGACGATGCGGCCCGGCAGCGCGCCGACGTAGGTACGCCGGTGACCGCGGATCTCCGCCTCGTCGCGCACGCCGCCCAGGGCGACGCGGACGAACTTGCGGCCCATGGCGCGCGCCACGGACTCCCCGAGGCTGGTCTTGCCGACGCCGGGCGGGCCGACCAGGGCCAGCACCGCGCCGGAGCGACGGCCGCCGACCAGCTCCAGGCCCTTGTCCTGCCGCTTCTTTCGCACGGCCAGGTACTCGACGATGCGCTCCTTGACGTCGTCCAGGCCGGCGTGGTCGGCGTCCAGGACGGCGCGGGCGCCGGCGATGTCGTAGGAGTCCTCGGAGCGCTCGCTCCAGGGCATCTCCAGGACGGTGTCCAGCCAGGTGCGGATCCAGCCGGCCTCGGGGTTCTGGTCCCCGGAGCGCTCCAGCTTGTCCACTTCCTTCAGCGCCGCCTCGCGGACCTTGTCGGGAAGGTCAGCGGTCTCGACGCGGGAGCGGTAGTCCTCCTCCTCGGAGGCCTCCTTGCCGTCGAGCTCGGCCAGTTCCTTGCGGATCGCGGAGAGCTGGCGGCGGAGCAGAAATTCGCGCTGCTGCTTCTCCAGGCCGTCCTCGACGTCCTTGCGGATGGTCTCGCTGACGTCCAGTTCCACCAGGTGTTCGCGGCCCCAGGTCAGCAGCTTCTCCAGCCGCTCGTCGACGCTGAGCGTCTCCAGCAGCTCGACCTTCTGCACGGCCTTCAGGTACGGGGCGTAGCCGGCGGAGTCGGCCAGCTGCGAGGGGTCGGAGATCTGCTGCACCATGTCGACGACCTGGAAGGCCTCGCGGTGCTGCAGGATCTGGATGGCCAGGTCCTTGTACTCCTTGGCCAGCTCGCGGGTCTTGGCGGTGATCGGCGGCTCCTCGAGCACGATCGCCTCGACCCACAGGGCGGCACCGGGACCGGTGGTCCCGACGCCGATGGTGGCCCGGTTGGTGCCGCGCACGACGGCGACCATGCGCCCGGAGCCGGCCATCCGGCCGGTCTGCTCGATGATGCCCACCACGCCGGACTTGGCGTAGGTGCCGTCCAGCCGCGGCACGAGCAGCACCTGCGGCTTGCCCCCGCGGGTGGGGCCGTTGGCGGCGGCGTCGACGGCCGCGCGGGTCTCGGAGTCGGACAAATCCAGCGGCACGACCATGCCCGGCAGGACGACGGCGTCGTCCAGCGGGATGACCGGGAAGGCCTTGGTCGCGCCGGTCATGTTCTCACTCATTCGCTGTGGCTCCCTACAAGAAGTAAGTTGAGTCTGACTCACTCAATGTCTGTGAGCCGACTGGTGTTCCCGGGGAGCTGTTCGCTGTGAGCGATCGACGGGATGGGATGGGATTCCGGCTGGTCAGGAGGCCTTTCGAGGCGATGGGGCGATCGCCCGGAGCGCAACGGCCGATAACCGGAACGCAGCATCCGACTGGGTTGAAGGCATGCCGCACTCCACACCTGCCGCTTACGACGCGATCGCCGACTGGTACGAGGCGGAGTTCCTCGCCGCCCAGGCCAACGCTGAGCACCTCCCTGTCGGAACGCATACCCTCGACGCGGTGATCGCGGTCATGGTGCACACCGATATGCCGGGCTTCGCACAGGGTCGTCGCCGAAGCCACAAGAGTTCTGCGACCTGGCGGAACGCTCATCCACGTCGACGTCCATCCCTGTTTCTGCGGCGGCTTCGCCGACCGGACCGACCCCGAAGCCACTGCGCGCCGGCAAACCAAGGCGCTAAGGGGTTATCGGTGGCAGCGCAGCGCGGGGCCGAACACGATGGAGTGATGGGGAGAACGGTGGCCGAGGCGGCGCGGGAGTACGAACGACTCGTCGCGGGATTGGCCGGACAGATGATCGTCGGCGTCGACTACTTCGTGCTGTGCGGTGGCGAGGACGGCACCGAGCCCGAGGACTGGGACCGCGGCGGCTGGCACGAGCCGACGATGGGCGTCGAGCTGCTGATGGCCGACGGCGAGAAGTACTCGGCGGTCTGGGACCACACCTTCGACTACTACGGGATCGAGCTGTACCGCTCGCCGATCACCGATCATGTGCGCACCACCGAGAACGGGGGTACGACGGCACGGTGCGCGCTCACGGGGAATCCGGCGTGGGCCGGGATCGTGTCGGAGCCGATTGAGTCCTCGACGATCCAGTGGCTGACGGACGAGCCGCATTCGGCGGCCGTCGTTCCGCTGGCGATCCGTCTTCGTACGGCGAAGGGGCAGGTGTGGATCGGTGTCGGCGTGCTTGCCGGCCTCACGCCGGATGACCGGTTCCGCCTGGCCACCGACGACGTCTTCGTCGCCTTCGGCCCGGAGTCCGAGCCGGTCCGGCAGCTTCGCGAGCTGGGTCCTCAGGCCATGAACTGATCGTGCCGCGCGTAAAGCTCGGTCCACTCCTGCTCCGACAGCTGCCGCCCCTCGCCCCGGATCGCCGCCAGTTCCTCGAAGTACGGCTCGCGCGGCGCGCCGGGTGCGAACAGCACCAGCATCGAGGCCGCCTCGCCGGAGGTGTTGGCGAAGCTGTGGACGCCGCCGGGCGGCACGAACAGGTAGTCGCCCGCGCTCGCCTCGCGCCAGGTGTCGCCGTCGTACAGGGCGACGCTGCCGTCCAGGATGAAGAACGCCTCGGAGAAGGTCTTGTGGAAGTGGCCTGACGAGGCCGCCGGCTTCGGTGTTCCCGGGAGCATGTCTCAGCGGTACAGGCCGTACCGGCCTTCGGTGCTCTGGCCGGTCGACAGCAGGCTGACGCGTGAGGCGGTGCCGATGTTCAGCTCGGGGTCGGCGTCGGCGGTGCGGAAGGTGGCGCTGACTTCGCCCCGGTCGGCGAAGTAGCGGGGTGAGGGGTAGGTCATGGCCCGAACACTACGGGCGGCTTCCGGGCGGAGGTAGGGCCGATCATGGCCTGCGCGACTGGGCCACTCGCCGCCGAGCACCCACCGGGCACCGGCAGGCACCGGCAGGCACCGGCGAAATCGCGCCGAATACTGAGACGGATATCCCGCGATATTGACGTTCACTGAGTTGTGATGTCATTCTCAGAACATGAGACGCGCCACCATTCTCGTGGCTCGCCGTCACGTCGATCTGCGCCGGACCGCGAGCGCGATCTGTCCTGCGTGCGGGTGAGGCCGCTTCGCCCTTGAGCTGGGCTTGAGGCATCCTCCAGAGGCATTAGTTTCTGCCTCCGAAATATTCGGAGTCCATTTTTCTCCGCCACCGAAGAATCCCATTCCGGGGAGCACTCTCATGCCCGCACGCAATCCACGCCGGCTCCATCTGAACGCATTCCTTCACGCCCCCGGCCACCACGACGCCGCCTGGCGCCATCCGGACAGCGGGGGCCACCGGGCCCTGGACGTCGACTACCACATCGAGCTCGCCCGGACCGCCGAGCGCGGGTTGTTCGACGCCGTCTTCCTCGGGGACAGCCTGGCGGTGCGCAGCCGGCCCGACGCGACCGTGGCCGCCGGGCTGGAGCCGCTGACGCTGCTGACCGCGCTGGCCACCGCCACCGAGCACATCGGCCTGATCGCCACCGCCTCGACCACCTTCTACGAGCCCTACATCCTGGCGCGCACCCTGGCCTCGCTGGACCACATCTCGCACGGCCGCGCCGGCTGGAACGTGGCCGCCGGAGGTGATCTGGCCGAGGCCGCGAACTTCAACCTGGACGAGCCGGTCGAGCGCGCGGTGCGCTACGAGCGCGCGGCGGAGTTCCTGGACGTCACCACGCAGCTGTGGGACAGCTGGGCCGACGACGCCGTCGTGCACGACCGCCGCGCCGGCCGCTACGCCGACCCCGAGCGCATCCGCGAGGTGGAGCACACCGGCCTGTTCTTCAAGGTCCGGGGACCGCTGAACGTCCAGCGCACGCCCCAGGGCTGGCCGCTGCTGGTGCACTCGGCCTCCTCGGCCGTCGGCCAGGAGTTCGCGGCGCGCTACGCCGAAGTGGTTCTCACCGCCCAGCAGAACCTCGGTGACGCCGCGGCGTTCGCGCTGGAGGTGAAGTCGCGGGCCGCCGCCTACGGCCGGGAGGCGGACGTCCCGGTCATCATGCCGGGCATCGCCCCGGTCGTCGGCTCCACGGAGGCCGAGGCGCGGCGCCTGGCCCGGGAGCTGAGCGAGTTGCAGCTGGTGGAGCCCGGGGTGAGCCAGCTGTCGGACCTGCTGGACGTCGACGTGGCGGGGCTCGAGCCCGACCGGCCGATCCCCGCCGGGCTGCTGCCGCGCGAGGAGGAACTGGCCGACCACCGATTCGCCGGCTCCTGGTCGACGATACAGATCACCGATCTGGCGATCCGGGAGCGGCTGACGGTCCGGCAGATCGTCGCGCGCCTGAGCGGCGGACGCGGCTACCGCACGGTGGTCGGCACGCCCGAGCAGATCGCCGACTCGATGCAGGAGTGGTCGCAGGCCGGGGCCGCCGACGGCTTCACCGTCGCGCCGCCGATCCTGCCGGGCGGACTGGCCTCTTTCGTCGACCAGGTGGTGCCGGTGCTACAACGACGAGGTCTGTTCCGCACCGAGTACGACCTGGGCACATTGCGGGAGCGGTTCGGGGTGGAGCGTCCGGAGGATCATTTCCCCGAGCGCGCGACGGCTCCTGTGCGGCGGCCGACGCTGGCCCGCGTCTAACAATCGTGTTCTGAATAACCACCGATTCAGGTGTATTGAATCAGGTGTATTGAATACAGACTCCGCGTCCTGACACTGCCGGCAGGACGCGGACCCGCCGGGGTGGCTGAGCTGTGGGAGGATCGGCCGCCCCGGCGCCTTCGGGCTGAATACCGGTATCGGGGTCACACCGGCGGTTTGACCAGGCCGTAGCTCACCGCGCACGCCGCAGCCTGAAGCCGGGAGTTCACGCTCAGCGGCGGTGCGCCGAATTCCTGGGTGGGCCGCCGCACGGTCACCGCGTGTCGGACTAATACGGGGTCGTAGTACCCGGTGCCAGGGCGTGCAGCGGTCCGGCGTCCTCCTCGCTGGTCAGCCCAAGCAGCTTCGAGTGGCTCTTGCTGCGGCGCTGAAACACGGCGCGCGCCGGGGAAGTGGTTCCCCGGCGCGCGCCGTCGTGGCTGTGCTGGTGTGGTTGTGCTGGTGTGGCTACAGCGGGAGCTTGCGGAAGATCGGGCGCGGCACGTGGCGCAGGCCGGACATCACGTAGCGGAAGGCGCCGGGGGCCCAGACGGTGTGCGAGCCGCGGCGCAGGCCGGTGATGATGGCGTCGGCGACCGCGTCGGGGGTGGTGGCCAGCGGGGCCTTCTCCATGCCGTGGGTCATCTTCGTGTCGACGAAGCCGGGGCGGACGACCATCACGTGCACGCCGGTGCCGACCAGGCTGTCGCCCAGGCCCTGGGCGAAGGCGTCGAGGCCGGCCTTGGAGGAGCCGTAGATGAAGTTGGACCTGCGGGCGCGCTCGCCGGCCACCGAGGACAGGACCACGAGGGCGCCGTGTCCCTGCTTCTTCAGCGCCTGGGCCACGACGATGCCGCTGGAGACGGCGCCGGTGTAGTTCACGTGGGCGACGGCGGCGGCGCGGGCCGGGTCCTTCTCGTCCTCGGTCTGGTCGCCGAGGACGCCGAAGGCCATCAGGACCACGTCGATGTCGCCGCCGGCGAAGACCTGGGACAGCACCTTGTCGTGGTCGTCGGTGGCGGCGGCGTCGAAGGCGACCACGTCGACGTCGGCGCCGAGCTTGCGCAGTTCGGCGGCGTTGTCCTCCAGGCGCTGGGAGGGGCGGCCGGCCAGGAAGATCTTCTTGGTGCGGGCGGCGGCCATCTTGCGGGCCGTGGCCATGGCGATGTCCGAGGAGCCGCCGAGCACCAGTAGTGACTGGGCCGCGCCCAGGGAGTCCTTCATATCCGTTGTTCCAATCCGTTGTTGCTGCAAAGGCCCTGCGACGTTACGTCCTGGGCCTCTACAGGTGCAGGCGGCGTGCCTGGTCCGACATGAACACCTGGTGCGGGTCGATCTCGGCCCGCAGCTTGCGGAACGCCTCCAGGCGCGGGTACATCTCCGCCATCAGCTCCGGCCGCATCCGCGAGTCCTTCGCCAGGTACAGGCGGCCGCCGGCCTCCAGCACCTTCTCGTCCAGGCCGTCCAGCAGCTGGGCCAGGCCCGGGGTGTTGGTCGGGAAGTCCAGGGCCAGGGTCCAGCCCTTGCTCGGGAACGACAGGTAGCCGGGGCTGCCCTCGCCGAAGCGCTTGAGCACGGTCAGGGCCGCGGGGGCGCCGTGCGCGGAGATCTGCTCGACGATCCGCCGCAGGGTGTCCTCGGCGCCGAAGGGGACCACGAACTGCCACTGCAGGAAGCCCGCCGGGCCGTAGACGCGGTTCCACTCCATGATCCCGTCCAGCGGGTGGAAGAAGGCGCCGACGCCCTGGATCACGCCTTCCTTGCGGACCGGCGCCTTGCGGAACCACATCTCGTTGAAGGCGCGGCCGGTCATCTTGTTCAGCAGGCCGCTGACCGGGACCGGGGGAACCTTGCCCAGGGACAGCGGGGCGAACTTGCGCGGGGCCTTGCGGACCTTGGCCGGGAGCTCGTCGAGCTTGGCGAAGTCGCCGCAGGTCAGGACCGAGCGGCCGAGGTTGCGGCCGGTGGACAGGCAGTCGATCCAGGCCACCGTGTAGGGGTACTTCTCGTCGGTGGCGGCCAGTTCGGCCAGGACGCCGTCCAGGTCCGGGGCGCGCCAGATGTCGGCCTTGATGCGGGCCGTCTCGACCTTCTTGAAGGCGATGGTGGCCTGGGTGACGATGCCGGTCAGGCCCATGCCGCCGGCGGTGGCCCAGAACAGCTCGGGCTCGGTGGCCGGGGTGAGGGTGCGGATCTGCCCGTCGGCGCCGAGCAGGTCCATGGACAGCACGTGCTGGCAGAAGGTGCCGGCGCTGTGGTGGTTCTTGCCGTGGATGTCGGCGCCGATCGCGCCGCCGACGGTGACGTAGCGGGTGCCGGGGGTGACCGGCACGAACCAGCCCAGCGGCAGCATCGTGTTCATCAGCTGGTGCAGGCTGACGCCGGCCTGGGCGGTGACGATCCCGTTCTCGATGTCGATGGTGAGGATCTTGTCCAGGGAGGTGGTGCGCACCACCCGGCCGCCGCCGTTCTGGGCCGGGTCGCCGTAGGAGCGGCCCAGGCCCCGGGCGATGACGCCGCGCGGGCCGGCGCCGGCGACCAGCTCGGCGAGCTGGTCGATCGCCGTGGGGTCGGCGACGTCGGCGACCGAGGGGCTGGTCATGCCCCAGCCGTAGAGGCGCTCGGGGTGCACGTCGGTGCCGGTCGAACTCTGCTGTGGCACAGCCACGTCTCTCACGTCCCTATATTCATTTCGGCATTCGGTACTGCGGTGCGCCGCCCCGGCCCGGGCCGGGGCGGCCTGCGGGCTCAGCCGCGCGCGCCGACCAGGATCACGCCGGTGGCGAACACGACGAGCCACACGGCCCCGATACCCATGATGACGCGGTCCTTCAGGACGACGTCCTCGGGCTCCCCGGCGCGGCCGGTGTCGACGAACATCGAGTAGCGCAGGAAGATGAAGACCCAGGGGATGACCGAGATCTCCAGCCACGGCTTGGCCGACTTGTGGGCGATGTCGGGGGTGGAGGCGAGCTGGAAGGCCCACAGCGAGTAGGTGACCATGGTGACGGTCGCCGCGGCCTGCCACACGAAGCGCAGGTAGGTCTGCGAGTACTCCTGGAGCGACTTGCGGGAGGAGGCGGCGTCCTCCCCCATCAGCACCATCTCCGAGTAACGCTTGCCGGCGACCATGAACAGCGAGCCGAAGCCGGTGGTCAGCAGGAACCACTGGGACAGCTCCAGGTTCGCCGCCACGCCGCCGACGATGGCGCGCAGCAGGAAGCCGGAGGCGACCATGGCCAGGTCCAGGACCGGCACGTGCTTGAACCACATCGAGTACACGATGTGCAGCGCCATGTACACGGCGACCACGCCGACCGTGGTCCAGTTCGCTATGGCCGCCACGCCCAGGCCGATCACGCCGCACACGATGCCGGAGACCACGGCCAGCGGGATCGGGACCCAGCCGGCGGCGATCGGGCGGAAGCGCTTCTTGGGGTGGCGCCGGTCGGACTCGACGTCCATGACGTCGTTGATGAAGTAGATGCACGAGGCGGCGAAGCAGAACGCGACGAAGGCGATCGCGGAGGTCCGCAGCACATCGGCGTGGCCGAGCTTGGCCGCGGCCAGCGGGGCGGCCAGGACGAGCACGTTCTTGACCCACTGCCGCGGCCGCGCCGCGAGCACCAGGGCGACCGGCATGGGGGGGCGCTTGCGCAGGTCGGCCTGGGTATCGACGGCGGCGGCGGAGTCGGTGGGCGCCGTCGTGGTCTGGCTGCCGGGCGCTTGCGGCTCAGCGGGCTTCGTGGGGATGGATGTCACCGGGCAAACCTATCGGATGGTTGATTCGCGGAGCGTGAGCAGTTCGGACCACACCCGATCCGTTTCCTGGTCGAGGTCTGCGAGCGACCCGTTGTTCGCGATCACGTAATCCGCCGCCGCCAACCGTTCCGCCCGCGTCGCCTGCGCCGCCATCCTCGCGGCCGCGTCCTGTCTGGACATGCCGCGGTTGGCGAGCAGTCGCGCGTAGCGGACCTCATCGTCGGCGTCGACGACGATCACGGCCGCGTAGCCGCGGTCCGCTCCACCCTCGACCAACAGCGGAATATCGTAGACGACGATGCCCCCGGCCGGGGCGGCATTCGCCCATTCGGCCATCAGCGCGCCGACCCGCGGGTGCACGATCGCGTTGAGCGCGGCCCGCCGCTCGGGGTCGGCGAACACGATCGCGCCCAGCTTGGCCCGGTCCAGCGCGCCGTCGGGCCCGACCACCTCGGAACCGAACTCCGCGACGACCGCGTCATATCCGTCGGTGCCGGGTTCGACCACCCGGCGCGCGGCCAGGTCCGCGTCGACCACGGTGGCGCCGCGGGCCTTGAGCCTGGTGAGGACTTCGCTCTTGCCCGAGCCGATGCCGCCGGTCAGCCCGACGTTGAGCGTGGTCGGCTGGTCCTTGTGCATGGGGCTCCGTTCGGCTGGCTGTCGTCTGTTCGCGGGCGCCGTCTTCAGAAGGCTAACGTGGCGCTGCACGTTTTGGGTCACCAGTGTGGAACGGAAGCGGACGGGAGCGAATGGACGAGCCGGCTGCGCGGGACGCCGCGACGGGAAACGCTAAGGGGATGCCGCGCTGGCTGACCGTCACCGGTTCCACCGCATTCGCTGCCGCGGTGTTCGCTCTGGGCTATGGCTGCACCGGGGCTGCGGCCCCGGCCGTGGTCAGCGCCGGGCCGCCGGTGAAGGTCACGACGCAGACCCCGGAGCAGCCGAACGCTTATGGGAAGCTCCCGGCGGACCGCACTATGCCTTCCTCCGCACCGTGCGCGACGGCGGTCCGACCGGCCGGCTGGTCCAAGATCGAGAACGCCAAGCACGGTGACTCCTCGTGGCGGTCCAGCTTCGACGCGGACACCTCAACGGTCGCCGGGTATCTGGACAAGGTGAGCGCGGCCTGTGGGGACACCCTGACCCTGCACCTGTCCGGCTACGTGTCCTCGGCCTCCGTCACCGCCTACCGGATGGGCTGGTACGGCGGCGCGGGCGGACGGGTGGTGTGGAGCGCCTCGCATGTCCCGGTCACCGCGAGTCCCGTGAAGTACTCCGGTGCGCCGACGTACACGGTCGAGGCCTCGTGGCCGGCCGCCGAGCGCATCCCGGTCACGCCCGCCTGGACGCCGGGCTACTACCTGCTCGTGGTCCGCGCCAAGCCGGACGACGCCGGGGACGCGATCCCGTTGATCATCCGGGACGACAGTGCGGGCAACGGAGCGCCGGGCACCGGGAGTTCGCCGCTGTTGTTGCAGGCGTCGGTGCTCACGTATCAGGCGTACAACAACTACGGACGGTACAGCCTCTACTACGGGCCGAAGGACCAGTCCGCTAAGCGTTCGGACCGTTCACGGGTGGCGTCCTTCGACCGTCCGTACAACGGTGACGGCTATCGCGCGCCGTTCCTATACGACATCCCATTGGCGGAAGAGGCGGAGAAGCTCGGCCTGGACGTCGACTACACCACGGACATAGACGTGGACGAGCGGCCGAGCCAGGTGGCCGCGCACAAGGCGCTGCTGATCGGCGGACACTCCGAGTACTGGACGCGGCGCATGTACGACGCCGCGCTATACGCGCGGGACAAGGGCACCAACATCGCGTTCTTCGGCGCGAACGAGATCTACTGGCACGCGCGTCTGGAGCCCGCTCCGTCGGGTCAGGACCGGCGCATGGTCGTCTACCGCTATGCGAACGAGGATCCGTTGGCCAAGTCCGATCCCTCGCAGGCGACCGTGCTGTGGGACTCCCCTCAGCTGCAGATGCCGGAGGCCTCGATCGTGGGTCCGGCCTATGGGGAGCTCGGTGCGAACGGCGGGGCGTTCCGGGTGCTCCAGCCGGACTCGTGGATCTTCGCCGGGACCGGGGTCGTCAAGGACCAGGTGCTGAAGAACTCGCTCGCCGGCGAGTACGACACGGTGAAGAACATAGCGGCGACGCCGCCGGACATCGACGTGATCGCGGCGGTGCCGATCGTGTTCTCCGGGCAGTCGACGATGGCGACGATGTCGTACTACACCGATCCGTCCGGCGCCGGGGTGTTCGCCGGGGGGATGACGTACTGGGACTGCCAGATGGCACAGATGTGCGGGGACCGTCCGGTCGACCCGGCGACGGGGAAGATGCTGGCCCAGATGACGGACAATGTGCTGCGCGTGTACGCGCAGGGCCCGGCCGGGAAGCGGTACCCGTCGGTGCACCGGCCGGCGCCGACCGCGCAGGCGCTGATCTCCACGGCGGTGTCGCAGAGCGACGTCGGGATCGGCCCGCCCAAGCCGACGGCGGGGTAGCTCCGCGCCACGGGAATCCGCTTCGCGTGCCTGCCGGGCCGGCCCGGGTGGCTGGTCCAAGATGGCACCAGCCCGGTGCTTGGCCGGCGCGGAGAACGGGAGTCAGGGAGTGCGGACAGACGTGGTGCCGGGGGCTGGGGTGGCTCGGGTTCCGGTCGCGTGAGCACCGAGGCCGCTTCACCGGGAGGTGCCGCCTTACCGGGAGGTACAGATTCAGCCGGAGATACACACGGTTCCGGTGTCTTCGTCGGCTCGGGGCCGATCGCCCTGCCGGTGTATGTCGAGCCCGGAGGTGGTGATCCCGCGCTGCCCGCTTCTGCCGCGGCGCCCCGCGACGGGCTCACTCTGTGGCGGGGTGTGCCGCTGCCCGCGCGGCTGATGCGGCTGGGACTGGCCGCCGCGCTGGTCGCCGCGTGTGCCGCGGACCTGCCGAACCAGTCGGCGGCCTATGACAGTTTGGGGTTCGGCTCGGGCGACCAGATCGCCCTGTCCACGGCCGGCGCGCAGGCGGGATGCCCGACCGGGCTCGCGCGCGGCTGGCTGCGTGCGGAGAACAGGCTGCCCGGGACGACGGCGTGGCAGGACGCGAAGCGTACGCGCGCCGGGAGTGTGAACGGATATCTGGACCGGCAGAGCGTGCGGTGCGGCGACACGGTCACCGCGTATCTGAGTTCGCTGGCGCCGGTGTCGGGGGCTTCGCTGTCGGCGTATCGGATGGGGTACTACGGCGGGACGGAGGGGCGGCTGGTCTGGCAGGCCAAGCACATCGGCCTGCGGCCGCAGCCGCGGGCCGCGGTGACCGGCGCGAACCTGCTGACCGTGGCGCCGTGGCGGCCGTCGCTGACGTTCCGGATCACCGGGCGCTGGACGCCGGGGTACTACCTGCTGGTGGTGCGGGCGCCGGGGCAGACGGCGTCGTCGATCCCGTTGGTGGTGCGCGCCGACGGCGACCGCGCGCCGCTGGGGTTCCAGGCCAGTGTGCTGACGTACCAGGCCTACAACACGTTCGGCGGGCACTCGGCGTACACCGGCTCCCCGCGCCGGGCCGAGGCCAGCACGGAGGTGAGCTTCGACCGGCCGTACGAGGACGGCGGGTACTACTCGCCGTACCAGTACGAGCTGCCGCTGGTGCGGGAGATCGAGAAGCTGGGCATCGACACCGACTACTTCACCGACGTCGACACCGACGCCGACCCGGCGCAGCTGAAACGGCACAGGGGCGTGGTCACCGGCGGCCACTCGGAGTACTGGACGAAGCGCATGTACGACGGCGCGGTCGCGGCCCGCCAGGCAGGGGTGAACATCGCCTTCTTCGGCGCGAACGCGGTGTACACCGCGGCCCGCCTCACCGGCTCGCCGCTGGGCCCGGACCGCCGCGTGGTGATCCGCCGCTCGGTCGCCGACGACCCGCTGGCCGCGCACGACCCGTCGCTGGCGACGGTGAACTGGTCCGCCCCGCCGCTGAACCGCCCGGAGGCGGCGCTGATCGGCGAGGGGTACGGCTACCTGGGCGCGAACGGCTCCCTGCGGGTGCTGCACCCCGGCTCGTGGCTGTTCGCCGGCACCGGCGTGACCGCCGGGCAGGTGCTGCGCAACACGGTCGGCGGCGAGTACGACCAGGTGGACGTGAACCAGCCGACGACGCCGCCGGACGTGGACGTCCTGGCGGCCATACCGATCAGGTTCCTGAACGGCCGGGCCGGCATGGCGACGACCACGTACTACGTGGCGACCTCCCAGGCCGGGGTGTTCGACGCCGGCACGACGTACTGGCCGTGCGTGATGAGCGGCGAGTGCCTGCACCTGGGAGCCACGCCGCCGGCGGTGCGGGCCGTGGTGGCCCGGGTGACGGACAACGTGCTGGTCGCCTTCGCCGCCGGGCCCGCGGGGCTGGCGCATCCGTCGACGCCGAGTTGGCCGCCGTCGGCGGAGGGGTTGGTGGGGTCGGCGCGGGCGGTGGGGGACGTGGCAGTGCGGGCTTATTGAGGCGGGCTATTGAAGCGTATTGAGGCGGGCCTATTGAGGCGGGGTGCGGGCCACTCAGTCAGCCGGCGGCGAGCTCGGCGGCGCGGACCCGCCGGCAGCAGGCGTCCCGGCCGGCGCGGAGCTGCTCCCCGCGGGCGCCGACCCGCTCGCGCCCGGCGTGCCGGCCGACCCGCTCGTGGAGCCCGATGCGCCCGGCGTGCCCCCGCCGGTCGGCGACGCCTGCGGCGGGCTCGAGGTGGTGTGCTTGTACAGCGCCTCCGCGATCTTGAGCGTGAACGCCTTGGCGTCGCCGCCCTTGACCAGGGCCTCCTGGGTGGTGATCAGGAACGTGCGGTTGCCGTCGTACATCACCAGGATCGCGTCCTTGCCCGCCTCGGTGACGTAGGTCGCGGGGTGTCCGGCCACCGAGATCGGGGCGTACTGGTCGCCCTGGCCGGCGAAGTCGCCGACGGTGCTGGCGCCGTGGCTCTGGGCGGTGGCGGCGTCGGCGTAAACCGCCAGCTGGATCTCCACCTGGTCGCCGGTGACCTTGCCGCTGCTGTCCTGGATCACGCCGTACTGGCAGCGCACCCGGCCGAGCTGCTTGGCGGCGGTGGGCTGGAAGGCCGTGAAGAAGTCGCCGCCGTTGAGCGGGTTGCCCAGGGCCAGCTGCATGTCGGCGTCGGTGACCAGGCCGGCGCAGTTCTTCGGCAGCTGCGCCTGACTCATGGTGGGCCCGGCCGCCGGGTCGAAGCTGGGCTGCGGGCTCGCCGAGCTGGACGTCGGGACGCCGGGGACGGAGCCGGCGGTGGTGGTGCTCGACGAGCCCTTCTTGGCCGAGCCCCCGCCGCCGCACGCGGCCAGCGCCAGGGCCGCCGAACAGGCGACGCCGAGCGCGGCTATGCGGGTCAGGGTCCGGCGGGCCGTCGCCGGCGCCGTCGCCGATGCCGGGGCAGGGGCCGAGGCCAGGGCCGGGGCGTGGGCCGGGGTCGTAAGGGTCCGCATGCTTGGCAACCTATCGAATGACGGCGACGGGCGAGAAGCTTTCGGATCAGCTGCGCGGCCCCAAGCCCCGCCGCCGCAGGGCCGCACAGCCCCGCGCCTCACCCGGAGGTGGTCGACGGGGACATCCCGTTGGCGGCGAGCAGCCGCGGCGCCCCGCTGCCGTCCGCGGGCACGGCGTACAGGTCGCTGCCCGGATCGTCGTCGTGCGGGACCGCGTACATGACCGTCGTGTCGTTCAGCCACGCCGCCTGGTCGTCGACGCTGCGGGTCTCGGCCAGCGGCGTCTCCCGCATCGTGGCCAGATTCAGCACGGTGAAACGCCAAGGATGCCGGATGTCGTCGGACACCCGCTTCTTGAACACCAGGCGCGTGCCGTCCGGCGACAGCGAAGGACACTCCACGTTCTGCCGCAGCGAATTCAGCGTGTGCGCCTTGAAGTCGCCCTTCATCAGCCACGTCTGACCGTTGCTGCCCATCGTCGCGTAGAAGGTGTTGTCGTCGGCGGTGAAGGTGACGCCCCAGAAGTTGATGTCGACGGCCTTATAGGGCTTGCCGTCCACGAACGCGTTGAAGTTCTCCAGCGAGTCGACGTACTGCCCCGTCTTCAGATCCAGGATCGAGGCACGGGTCGAGGCGCCGGGCTGCGTATAGGAGTCCCCGGTGACGAAGGTCGTCCACGCCGCCATCCGTCCGTCCGCAGACAGCCGCGCACGGTTGGGCGTACCGGTGATGGCCAACTTCTTGGTCTGCTTAAGGGAACTGTCGTAGATCTCCGCATACGGCTGGCTGATCAGGTTGCCCTCGGACTGCAGACACAGCAGTACGCCGGAAGCCGTATAGGACCGCTCGCACTGAACGTTGGAGACCACGGGCACCGCGTTCGCCGCCGCCCCGGAGCCGATCTCCACGACCTTGCCGAAGTCCGGTCCCTGCACCGTCGACCGATACGTCAGCTCCCCCGCCGCGACGGTGAACCCGCCGCTGACGCCGGCACGCTTGGTGGACCGTCCCAGGAAGGCGGCCAGCCCGGCCGCGAGCGCGATCGTCAGCAGCACCACGATCGACGAGATCAGGATCTTGGCCCGGTTGTCGCGGGGCGTGGCAGTCGCTTCGGTCACCTCGGCCACCTCAGCCATCGGCGTGCTCCTTCCAGGGCGACACCAGCACCGTCGAGACGGTGATCGCGACGGCCATGGCCCCGGCGAACCACAGCATGACGGTCTTGGGATCGGTGTGCGACCACGCCGCCCCGAACGCCACCGACGATACGAACCCGGCGACCGCGCCGATCGACTGCATCACCGCGAGCCCGGAGGTCCGCAGCGCCGTCGGGATACGAGGCCCGCAATACGCCATGAGAACGCCGTCAGTGGCCGCGTAGGCGATGCCCGGCAGCAGGAGTGCGGCGGCCAACAGGAAGCCGTCAGGGACGTTCGTAGCCAGGAGCGCATATGCGATGACCAACAGGAGATGCCCGACGACGAACACCTTCCACCGCCCGACCCGGTCGGCCAGCCGCCCCACCGGGATGGCCATCAGGACGAACATCCCCATGGTCCCGGTGGCCAACAGCGCGTACTCCGAAGCACTGAGCGCCATCCGGTGCGCGAGCGTCAAGTACACGAAGGTGTCACTCACCCACGCGAGCCCCAGTAGCGCTACCGCGATACCCGTACGGATGAACCACCTCTGGCGCAGCAATCCGAGAGCGGCCCGCACCGACGCCGCTGAGCGCTCCTGCAATTCCTGCCGGTGGTCGGTGACGTAGAGGCAGAACACCACCAGACCGATGGCCGCGACGCAGAAGGCGATGATGAACAGTGCGTCGAACGCTTTGCGCTCCGTACCGAACTTCGTGGTCCACAGCAGCACGAAGGAGGCGATGAGCGGACCGGTCGCCGCCCCGATGTTGTCGAGCATGCGGTGCACGCCGAACGAGCGCCCCAGGATCTGCGGCGGGGAGGACAACGAGATCAGCGCGTCCCGCGGAGCCGAGCGCATCCCCTTGCCGAAGCGGTCCGCGCTGAGCAGTCCGCTCAGCCCGCCGAAGGAGGGGCCGACGATCGGGAACCCCAGTTTGGTCACCGCGGAGGCGCCGTAGCCGATGCCGGCCAGCAGTTTGCGGCGCTGCCAGCGGTCCGACAGGTACGCGGCCGGGATGGCCAGCAGCGCGGGGATGCCGTTGTAGAGCCCGTCCAGGAAGCCGATCGCGGTCGGCGTCTCGTGGAGGACGTTCAGCAGGTAGTAGCCGACCACCGCGACCAGCATCTCGGAGGAGACATCCGTCAGAAGGCTCACCGTGCCGAGCATCTTGACGTTGAACGGGACCCGCTCCCGCGTGCTCCTGGTTTCCTGGATGCGCTTGGCGGTCTTCGATCCCGTCAAATACACGTCGAAACAATAGCGAAAGGTCCCGTCCGCTTTAGGCGGACGGGACCTTTTAGCTAGGAGCTGTTACACGGCGAGCCTCAGCTCTGGCCGCCCGACAGCTTCTCGCGCAGCGCGGCCAGGGCCTCGTCGGAGGCCAGGGCACCGCCGGTGCTCTCCTCGGCGGCACCGGAGGAGTAGGACGAGGGCGCACCCTCGGCGTTCTCCTGGACACCGGCCTCGGCGTCGGCCTTGCGGGCCTCGGCGATCTGCTTCTGGTGCGCCTCGTACTTGGTGTGGGCCTCGGCGTACTGGCCCTCCCACACCTCGCGCTGGGCGTCGTAACCCTCGAGCCACTCACCGGTCTCCGGGTCGAAGCCCTCGGGGTAGATGTAGTTGCCCTGGTCGTCGTAGGTGGCGGCCATGCCGTACAGCGCCGGGTCGAACTGGTCGGTCTCGATGTCGCCGGTCAGGCCCTCGTTGGCCTGCTTCAGCGACAGCGAGATGCGGCGGCGGTCCAGGTCGATGTCGATGACCTTGACGAAGATCTCGTCGCCCACGTTGACGACCTGCTCCGGGACCTCCACGTGGCGCTCGGCCAGCTCGGAGATGTGGACCAGGCCCTCGATGCCCTCGTCCACCCGGACGAACGCGCCGAACGGCACCAGCTTGGTGACCTTGCCCGGCACGACCTGGCCGATGGCGTGGGTGCGGGCGAAGGTCTGCCACGGGTCCTCCATGGTCGCCTTCAGGGACAGCGAGACGCGCTCGCGGTCCATGTCGACGTCCAGGACCTCGACGGTGACCTCCTGGCCGACCTCGACGACCTCGGAGGGGTGGTCGATGTGCTTCCAGGACAGCTCCGAGACGTGCACCAGACCGTCCACGCCGCCCAGGTCCACGAAGGCGCCGAAGTTCACGATCGACGACACGACGCCGGAACGGACCTGGCCCTTCTGCAGGGTGGTGAGGAAGTTCTGGCGGACCTCGGACTGGGTCTGCTCGAGCCAGGCGCGGCGGGACAGGACCACATTGTTGCGGTTCTTGTCCAGCTCGATGATCTTGGCCTCGAGCTCCTTGCCCACGTAGGGCTGCAGGTCGCGCACGCGGCGCATCTCGACCAGGGAGGCCGGCAGGAAGCCGCGGAGACCGATGTCCAGGATCAGGCCGCCCTTGACGACCTCGATGACGGTACCGGTGACGATGCCGTCCTTCTCCTTGATCTCCTCGATCGTGCCCCAGGCGCGCTCGTACTGGGCGCGCTTCTTGGACAGGATCAGGCGGCCTTCCTTGTCCTCCTTCTGGAGGACCAGGGCCTCGATGTGGTCACCGACGGCGACGACCTCGTTCGGGTCGACGTCGTGCTTGATCGAGAGCTCCCTGGACGGGATCACACCCTCGGTCTTGTAACCGATGTCGAGCAGGACTTCATCCCGGTCGACCTTGACGATGACACCTTCGACGATGTCGCCGTCGTTGAAGTACTTGATGGTCTGGTCGATCGCGGCGAGGAATTCCTCCGCCGAACCGATGTCGTTGATGGCGACCTGAGGCGTTCGGGCGGTCTCGGTGCTGCTCGTCATGGGGAAGGGGGCTCCGGATGCGGACACATTGTGGGCGACGGCAGCCACCGGTCGGGGATGCCGACGCTGGCGAACATGTCCATCACCAGTCAGAAGCCGAACGGTCGACGAGGATCGGGTATCCAGCGAAGAAGATTCAGAACCTGCCCGCAGCGCATCGCCCAGAATACGGGTCGTACGCGCGCGTGGTCAATCCGATACCCGTCTCCACCGGGGACGGCGAACCGGCCCGCGGTGCGACACCGCACAGCCACGGCACCCCCGCTACAGTCTCAACCTGCGTGATCGTCTTGCGACCCGCTGGTGAAAGGATGCCCGCACTGTGCCCGATGTGACGGATGAGTCGCCGGAATTCTCCGGTGACCCCGGAATCGAAGATAACGATACGGTCCGCGTGGCCCGCCGTCACCTGTCAGATTCCGCCACGATCCGGGCGAATCGGGGCTGGT
Source organism: Catenulispora sp. GP43 (assembly GCF_041260665.1). Lineage (NCBI taxonomy): Bacteria > Bacillati > Actinomycetota > Actinomycetes > Catenulisporales > Catenulisporaceae > Catenulispora > Catenulispora sp. GP43. The sequence goes on from NZ_JBGCCT010000019.1 coordinate 235,000, forward strand.
GGGACGCCAATGCGGACGATTACCAGGCAGAACACGGTGCGTTCCTGGGCGATGACCGGTTCATCTGGTGCCCGGAGGGGCTGGACGAGGCCCAGGCCCGCCTGCTCGGGACGGAGTTGGCCGGCAAGCGGGTGCTGGAGGTCGGGGCCGGGGCGGCGCAGTGTTCGCGGTGGCTGGCGGCGCAGGGAGCGCACGCGGTGGCTTCCGATCTCTCGTTCGGGCAGTTGGCGCACGCGCTGCGGATCGACGCGGCCGCGGGCGGCCTGCCGCTGGTCCAGGCGGACGCGACCCGCCTTCCCTTCGCCGACGAGGTGTTCGACATCGTGTGCTCGGCGTACGGGGCGGTCCCGTTCGTGGCGGACTCGGCGGCGGTGATGCGGGAGGCCGCGCGCGTGCTGAAGCCGGGCGGGCGGTGGGTGTTCTCGGTGTCGCACCCGATCCGGTGGTCGTTCCCCGACGATCCGGGCGAGCACGGGCTGACCGCCCGGGACTCGTACTTCGACCGGCGTCCTTATGTGGAGTTCGACGACCGGGGGGTGGCGACCTACGCGGAGCACCACCGGACGATGGGCGACCGGGTGCGCGAGATCGTGGCGGCCGGGCTGCGGCTGGTGGACGTGGTCGAACCGGAGTGGCCGGCGGGGCTGACGGAGGCCTGGGGCGGGTGGTCGCCGCTGCGGGGGCGGATCATCCCGGGGACGGCGATCTTCGTGACGGTGAAGGACTGAAAAGGGCTGAAAAGGACTGAACAGGTGAAGGACTGAATACCTGAGCGACCGGGCCCGGCCAAGACCCCTGGCGCGCGCCAGGGGTCGGGGGTGGCGCAACGCGGTGTTGCGGCGTGGCGCCACCGGCGTGCCCGGCGCGGTGGCGACAGTGCTGCCGTGGTTGGCGAGCGCGCTTGGCGGCGGTACTTCGGGGTGCGGCGCACCGTGCTGCTGGTCCGGGCCTGCCGGGGCGAGCAGGCCGATCCGGCGTCCTTCTACGAGCCGCTGGCGGCCGACTCCGTGGCGCTGGTGGCGCGGCACGCGGCCGTGTGCGGGCAGCGCGTGCTGGACGTGGGCGGCGGTCCGGGGTTCTTCGCGGCGGCCTTCCGGGCGGCCGGGGCCCGGTACGTGTCAGTGGATCTGCGGCCGGTCGGCGACGTGTGCGGCGACGCGCGGGCGCTGCCGGTGCGCGACGGCGCGGTGGATGTCTGCTTCTCCTCCAACGTGCTCGAACACGTGGCGGATCCGCGGGGCATGCTCCGGGAGATGCTGAGGGTCACCCGGCCGGGCGGCCTGGTGTTCGTATGCTTCACCAACTGGCTGGGACCGTTGGGCGGGCACGAGACCTCGCCCTGGCACTACGTCGGCGGCGAGTGGGCGGCCCGCCGGTTCGAACGGCGGCGCGGCGCTCCCCCGACCAACCGATACGGCCTGACGCTCTTCCCGCTCTCGGTGGGACGGGTGCTGCGGTGGGTGCGCGACGCCGAGCGGGAGGGTGTCGCGGAGACGCTGGCCGTGTTCCCGCGCTACCACCCCGCGTGGGCTCACTCGGTGGTGCGGGTGCCGGGGGTGCGCGAGTTCCTGACGGCCAACTGCGCCATCGCGTTGCGGGTGCGCTCCCAGTCGAACCCGGCGGCCCACGCCACACACGCCTCCTTCACCTCCGCGGCGCGCGCTGGGTCGCTGTCGAGCTCCTTCAAGACCCCGGAGACGGTGTCGGCTAGCGTGTCGCCGGGGGCGGCGAGCCAGCCGGTGACGCCGTCGCGGATGGCGTCGCGCAGGCCGTCGACGTCGTAGGCCACGGTCGGCACCCCGAGGGCCGCCGCCTCCAGCACCGACAGGCCCCAGCCTTCGCCCTGGGAGGCGGACAGGTGGAGCCGGGCCGAGGCCAGGAGCCGGTTCTTGGCCTCGGCGGGGAGGTGGCCGTGGACGTGGACGCGGTCGGCGTGGCGCAGGGCTGAGACGGCGGCGCGGATCCGGGGCTCGTCGGGGCCGCGGCCGACGATGTGGATCTCCAGGCCGGGCCAGGTCCGGGCCAGGTCGTCGGCGAGGCGGGCGATGTGGTCGAGGCGTTTGTGGCGTACCAGGCGGCCGACGGCGACCAGCCGCAAAACCTGTGCTGCGTCCGGAGGTAGAACCAGAGGCTCAAAGTCTTGTGGGGCAACGCTGCCGGTAGCGATGCCGTCTGTGGCGACACCGTTGTGCATGAGCTCGATCGGTCCGGTCCAGCGCAGACGGGTCCGCATCGCCGCGATGGTGGACTCCGACACCGCCACGGCCGGGCAGCTGCGGTAGACCCGGCGCGCCGCCGGGCCTTCCAGCCAGCGTCCCAGGGCGGCCAGGGGGCGGCCGAAGTGGGTGCCGAACTGCTGGTCGTGGACGTGGTGGACGACGATCGCCACGCCGGTGCGGCGCCGGGAGACCGCGAGCGGGGAGAAGAACGGGATGCCGTTCTGGCAGTCGATGACGAAGTCGTAGGCGTGCCCGGACAGTCGAGCCCTGATCAGCTGTGCGAGGACGGCCGGGTAGACGGTCCAGCGTCCGCCGCGTCGCAGCCATCTGATGCCCTCGCGGCTCTCGCGGCGTGGCTGGCCGGGTTCGCGGGAGGTGAGGAAGTCGACGGCGGCGCCGCGTGCGACGAAACCCCGGGCGATCTCGTGGGCGAACGTCTCGGCTCCCCCGGCGGCCTGCTGCCAGGGGTCGCGCCAGTTCAGGATGGCTAAGCGCACTGCGATACAACGAGGCGCCGGCGGGGCCCGACACGCGCGGTGACGCTTTTCGGGTTGTTCGTGGCGCGTCCCTGCGGAGTTTCGACGGTGCGGGGCTCCGGGTCGTCTAGCGTGACCGCACAAGAGACACGTGTGGCATAGAGACACGCGCGGCACAGCACCGGAGGTACCTCGATGCCCAGCAGGGCCAGGGACGAGCAGGACTCCGGAGGCCCGCGCCGCGGGGGCGGCGGGCGGACGGCGTCGGCCGGGCTGCTGGTGGCGGTGGGGACCGGGGTCGGGAACGTGCTGGCGTACGGGTTCAACCTGGTGCTCTCGCGGGGACTCGGGCCCGGCGGGTACGCGGAGTTGGGGACGCTGCTGTCGGTGTTCCTGATCGGGACGGTGCCGGGGCTGGCGGTGCAGGCGATCAACGCGCGGCGGCTGGCGGTGGTCGCGGACGCCCCGGCGGCGACGCGCGCCGCCTTGGTGCGGGGGCTGCGACGGCGGGGGTTGGCGGTCGCGGCGGGGGTGGCCGCGGTGTTCGTGGCGCTGGCGCCGGCGATCGCGGCGTTGCTGCCGTCGGTGACGGTCGGGGGTGTGGCGTGGACGGGGGTGTCGCTGGCGGCGAACACGGTGTTCGCGTCGTATTTGGGGATCGCGCAGGGGACGTCGCGGTTCATGACGATGACGGTGCTGTATCTGGCGGCGCAGGGGTCGCGGCTGGCGATCGGGGCGGTGGCGGCCTCGGCGCAGGTGTCGCCGACGACGGTGATGGCGGCGCAGACTGCGGCTTGGGCGTTCGCGGCGGTGGCGGGGCGGTGGCTGCTGCGGGGGGAAGCGGGTTCGGGTGTGGCGTCGGGAGCAGCCGCAGGAGTGGCTTCGGAGGCAGCTTCGGGTGCGGTTTCGGGGACGGCTGTGGGGTCTGCGTCGGGGGCGGAATCGGGAGCGGCAGCGGGGGTGGAACCGGCGTGGCAGGCTGCTGAGCAGTCGGCGGCGCACCACGACCGCCCCGACCACCAGGGCCACCAGGGCCACCAGGGCCACCACGGCTACCTGGCCGAAGTGCTGCGCGCGACCGGCGGACTCGGCGGCATCCTGCTGCTGACGGTGCTCGACACGCTGCTGGCCAGCCGGTACCTGACCGACGGCGACCTGGGCCGGTACAACACCGGGGCGCTGCTGGCGCGGGCGGCGTTCTTCGCGCCGAGTTTCGTGGCGATGCTTGCCTATCCGCGGCTGGCGCGGCCACTGGAGCGGCGCCGTGCGCTGCTGGTGTCGCTGGCGCTGACCGGCGGGATCGGGGTGCTCGGGGTGGCGATCGCCGCAGTGGGCGGCGACCCGCTGATCGGGGTGGCGTTCGGCGAGAAGTACGCGACCCCCGGCGGCTTCGACCTCGGCGCGCAGGGCTGGCTCTTCGCGAGCGTGGGCGCACTGCTGGCGCTGGTGAACCTGGCGCTGCTGGACGGGGTGGCGCGCCGCTCGCACGCGGTGTCGGCGGTGGTGCTCGGCGGCATCGTGGTGGAGACGACGGTGATCGTGGGCTTCGCGCACGATTCGGCCGGCGCGATCGTGACGGCCGCCGCGGCGTGCTCGCTGGTGACGGCGACGGCTTCGGTGGCGGTGTGCCTGATGGCCCGGACGGCCGGGGAGGTCGCCGCCGCGACGCTGGGTGTCGAGGACCCGCAGGCGGTGGGAGCGGTGGCGCAGAGCACGTAGGTACCCGCTGATATCCGGGTGCGGAGAGGCTGCCGGGGCGCGAGGATCCCGGCATGGGGGTACCAGCGGGTTTCAGCTACGAGCGGCGCGCCGACGGGTCGGTGATCATCTGGCATCACGGCCGCCGGGCGGCGGTGCTGCGGGGCGCGAGGGCCCAGCAGCTTCTCGCAGAGCTCGAGCACGGCGACGAGCAGGCGGTCATGGCGCGATGGACCGGCGACTATCGGCGCGGGAACGAGCGGGTCGCGCGGAACCACCCGCGAAACGGCGGCCGGTAAGCAACCCTGACGAACGCCGCAGCGCTGCCGGCGGCAGGCGGTTGATCGAACCGCCCACCGCCGTTGTTCACACCTAGTGCGCCGCGTCCGCCCAGTTCCCCGCGACGCCGACCGACACGTCCAGCGGCACGCGCAGCTCGGCGGCCGAGCCCATCTCGTGCCGCACCAGTTCCTCGACCTGCTTGGCCTCGCCGGGGGCGATCTCCAGGACGAGTTCGTCGTGTACCTGCAGCAGCATGCGGGACTTCAGCTGCTCCTTGCGCAGGGCTTCGCGGACGCGGATCATCGCCACCTTGATGATGTCCGCGGCGGAGCCCTGGATGGGGGCGTTCAGGGCCATGCGCTCGGCCATCTCGCGGCGTTGGCGGTTGTCGCTGGCCAGGTCGGGGAGGTAGCGCCGGCGGCCGAACATGGTCTCGGTGTAGCCGGTGGCGCGGGCCTGGACCACCAGGTCGTGGAGGTAGTCGCGGACGCCGCCGAAGCGCTGGAAGTAGTCCTCCATCATCTTCGCGGCCTCGCCGGTCTCGATGCCGAGCTGCTGGGACAGCCCGAAGGCCGACAGGCCGTAGGCCAGGCCGTAGCTCATGGCTTTGATGCGGCGGCGGTGTTCGGGGTCGACGGCGGTCGGGTCGACTTCGAAGACCTTGGAGGCGACGGTGTTGTGCAGGTCCTCGCCGGAGGTGAAGGCGTCGATCAGGCCCTGGTCCTCGGACAGGTGGGCCATGATGCGCATCTCGATCTGGCTGTAGTCCGCGGTCATCAGGGACTCATAGCCCGGCCCCGCGATGAAGGCCTTGCGGATCTGCTGGCCCTCCAGGGTGCGGATCGGGATGTTCTGCAGGTTCGGGTCCACCGAGGACAGCCGGCCGGTGGCGGCGATCATCTGGTTGTACGTGGTGTGGATGCGGGTGTCGGCCGAGACCGACTTCGACAGGCCCTCGACCACGGTGCGCAGGCGGTTCACCTCGCGCCAGCGCAGCAGGTGGTCCAGGAACGGGTGCTGGGTCTGGGCCTGGAGCCACGCCAGGGAGTCGGCGTCGGTGGTGTAGCCGGTCTTGATCTTCTTGGTCTTGGGCATGCCCAGGTTCTCGAAGAGCACTTCCTGGAGCTGCTTGGGCGAGCCCAGGTTCAGGGTCTCCACGCCGGCCTCCTTGCGGGCCGCGTCGACCTCCTTGGTGGCCTGGCTGGTGAAGCCCTTCTCCAGGTCCTGGAACAGCCGGTCGTCGATGGCGATGCCGACCTGCTCCATCTCGGCCAGGACCCCGACCAGCGGCAGCTCGATGTCGGTGAGCAGCGGCATGGCGCCGGTGTCGGCGAGTTTGCCGCGAAGCGCCTCGGCCAGGTCCAGTACCGCGTGCGCGGCGGCCATCTGGCGCTCGGCCTCGGCGTCCTCGTCGGCGAACAGCGTGCCCTGGTTCTCGTCGGCGCCGGCCGGGGACAGGCGGCGGCCCAGGACCTCCTCGGCCAGCGGCTCCAGGTCGAAGGAGCGGCGGCCGGACTGCGCCAGGTACGCCTCCAGGGCGGTGTCGGCGGCCACACCGGCCAGGGTGAGGCCGCGGGCGGCCAGGGCCAGGGTCGGGCCCTTGGCGTCGTGCAGGACCTTGGGGCGCTCGGGGTCGGCCAGCCAGGCCGCCAGCGCCGCCTCGTCGGCCGGGTCGAGCTGGGTGAGGTCGACGTACGCGGCGGTGCCGTCGGCGGTGGCGAAAGCCAGGCCGCTGACGTCGCCGGTACCGCGGCCCCAGGTACCGTTCACCGCCACGCCGGTGGCGCCGGTGCCGGGGGCGTTCTCGGTCAGCCAGCCGGCCAGCTGGCCGGCCTCCAGCACCCGGCCCTCCAGCGCCACGGCGTCGCCGACGGCGTCCGCGTCGGCCCCGGAGGCCAGCAGCGGCGCGACCCGGTCCCGCATCGAGGTGGAGAACTCCAGCGTGTCGAAGAGCTGGTACACCGCCTCGGGATCGCCTTCGGAGGCCCAGGCCAGATCGGTCGGGGCCAGCTCCAGCGGCACGTCCTTGACCAGCTCGGTCAGCTGGCGGTTGAGCTGCACCTGCTCCAGGTGCGCCCGCAGCGTCTCCCCGGCCTTGCCCTTCACCTCGTCGGCGCGCGCCACCAGGTCGGTCAGCGAGCCGAACTCGCGGATCCACTTCGCGGCGGTCTTCTCCCCCACGCCGGGCATGTTCGGCAGGTTGTCCGAGGGGTCGCCGCGCAGGGCGGCGAAGTCGGGGTACTGCTGCGGGGTGAGCTCGTACTTCTCCTCGACCGCGGCCGGGGTGAAGCGGGACAGGTCGGACACGCCGCGCTTGGGGTACAGCACGGTGACGTCGTCGGTGACCAGCTGGAACGAGTCGCGGTCGCCGCTGAGGATGCGGACCTCGTAGCCGTCGGCGGCGGCCTGGGTGGTCAGGGTCGCGATGACGTCGTCGGCCTCGAAGCCCTCCTTGCGGATGACCGTGATGCCCAGGCCCGCCAGCAGCTCGTCGATCAGGCCGATCTGGCTCTTGAAGTCGTCCGGGGAGGCCGAGCGGTTGGCCTTGTACTCGGGGAACTTCTCGGTCCGGAAGGTCTGGCGCGAGACGTCGAAGGCGACGGCGACGTGCGTGGGCTGCTCGTCGCGCAGCGTGTTGATCAGCATCGAGGTGAACCCCTGCACCGCGCCGGTGGGCTGACCCGTGGTGGTGCGCAGGTCGGCCTCCTTCAGCGCGTAGTACGCCCGGTACGCCAGGGAATGGCCGTCCAGCAGGAGCAGGACGGGGCGGCTTGCGGTGGACTCGGGGGTCTTCTTGGCGGGGCTCACGGTATGAATCCTAGGGCGAGGTACCGACAGGCCGGGGCAACTCGGCGGTGGTTAGGCTGGCTGTAACACGTTGCAGTTAATGTGGTGTAGTTTTCCGCTGCCCCACGCGTCCCGTCCCCGAGGAAGGCCCCGCGATGTCGATAGACCAGAACAGCCAGGTGTCCGAGGCCGATCAGATCGCGGCGATGTTCAACGAGATCGGCGCCGGCCATCTGACCGAGCGCATGGACATCGTCATCACCTCCGCGACCAAGGAGGAGATCGTCGGGACCATGCCGGTCGCCGGCAACACCCAGGTCTACGGGCTGCTGCACGGCGGCGCCTCGGTGGTGCTGGCCGAGACGCTGGGCTCGCTGATGGCCTCGCTGCACGCCGGGGTGGACAAGCAGGTGGTCGGCGTCGACATCAACGCCACGCACCACCGCTCGGCCAAGGAGGGCCTGGTCACCGGCACCTGCCGGGTGCTGCACGCCGGGCGCACGCTGGTGGTCAGCGAGATCGTCATCGCCGACGAGGCCGGCCGGCGGGTCTGCACCAGCCGCATCACCTGTCTGGTCAAGGGCTGACCCGCTCCGGTGCTGCGATAACGCACCGCTGATCCTCTGGCGCAAGGTCCACTCCGGACGGACAATGCGCCCATGGGAGGGGAAACGGAACCCGGCGACGACGGGGACGAGTTCGTCGTCGAGCTGCTCGACGACGACTCCCTGCCGGACGAGGGGCCGAACTCGGCCACCAGCACCCGGGAGACGATCGGCGGGCAGGACGGCCCGGACGGCCCCGCCGCGCGCCTCAGGCGGCTCCCCCGCCGGGTCCGGGTCGCCGGGGTGTGCGCGGCGGCGACCGTCTTCGCTCTGGCCGTGTGGCCCGCGGCCGGGCGGCGGGAGGCGGCGCCGCAGCCGTATCCGACGCCTTCGCAGGTCGACGTCGACCTCTACAAAGTGCGGCTCGGCAGCACGACGTTGCAGGCCGGGAACGGCACCGACCACGCCGTGCTGGGCTTGCAGCTGACCAACAGCGCCGCGACGCGGCTGGAGGTGGTCAGCGCTGAGCTGTGGGATGCGGTGGGGACACGGCTCGGGTCGGCTTCTATGTGGCCGGCGCAGGGGCTGGGGGCCGGAAGTACCGTTTCGGTACCGGTGACTCTTCCTTATGCGTGCGACGTATATGGATTCCTTCCGGTACTACCGATCACGGTTCGCTATAGCATCAGCACTCCACAGAACCCTGATGCCGGACACGACTACGCCTTTCCGCTCACCGAGGCCATATGGGACACGTATATGCGTCAACGGGCCGCGCAGTGCGCTCGGCCGGGCGATGAGATCTCCGCCTCCGCGATCGACGCGACGCAGCCGATCGGCGCCCCCAGCGATCCGGAGGGCTTCGACCTGACCTTCACGGTCGAGTCGGCCGGGGCGCAGAGGTGGAGCGTGGACAAGGTCACCGCCTTCCGGTCCGGCGTCACCGTCACCGGCACCGAGCTGCCGGTCGCGGTGAGCCCGGGCCAGACGGCACGGGTGTCCACGCACTGGCACGTCGACGACTGCGAGCACGTGCCGAGATGGAGCACGGACATGGGCCTGGAGTTCACGGCGCACACCACGGGGCCGGCCGCCGGGAACAGCGCGTCCGCGGAGCAGGTGTTCGTCGCGCAGCTGCGGCCGGGGCTGGTGACGGAGATGCTGTACGAGGCGTGCGGGATCTGAGGGGCTTCGCAGGGCTGTACAAGGGGCCCGGACGCGGCGTATCCAAGGAGCGTGACGTTTCGACCCGCACGCCGCGACACCGCCGTCGCGCTCGGCGGCCTGCTCGCCGGGGCCGCGGTGGCCACCGCGGTCGCCGTCGCGGCCTGGCCCGGCACGGCCGGCTCCGACGCCGCCGCCTCCGCCGCGCGATCCGCGAAGGCCGCCGCCTCCGGCCCGACGCCGGCGCCGGACCCCGTGAACGAGACACTGCGGCCGAAGGAGATCGTGCTGCCGTCGCAGAGCCCGTACACCAGCGGCAAGATCGTCGTGGAGCCGCTGCGCCTGACCTGCGGGCTGTCGGAGGTCATCGGCACGCACGGCGAGCAGGAGGCGGACGGACAGTACTGCCTGATCCGGATCGCGCTGACCGCCGACGACACGTTCACCCACACCTTCGACACCCACACGACCGCGCTGACCACCACGGCCGGGGCCTCGATCCCGGTCTCCTACCCCGCGCAGGAGGTGGAGCGGCAGCCGCTGGAGATCGCGCCGGTGGGGTCGCACGACCGGTACGAGTTCGACATCTACTACGACGTGCCGCGCGCCGCGACGGTGAACGGCTTCACGTTCTCCGACGGGGAGGGCGGGCCGACGGTGCGCGTCCCGCTTCCGGTGCGGGTGTGGCCGTTCTCCTGACCGGCGGCGCGGCCCTACGGTGAGCCGCGGTGCGTAAGGTCTTGCCCCATGAATGAGATCGCCGAGCCGGTGCTGGAATGGGTTCTGACGCGGCTGACGCTGCCGGGCCACTCGCGGGCGACCCTGGCCGGGGCCACCGGACTGCGCGAGGGCTCCAACCCGTGGATGCTGCGCCTGGACGACGGCCGCGCCGTGGTGCTGCGGGTCGGCGACCCGGGCGATGCGGAGCGGCGCGAGGCGTTCGGCGTCGAGGCCCGGCTGCTGGAGATCGCCGAGCGGCACGGCGTGCCGAGCTCCCGGCTGATCGCCCACGATCCGACCGGGGAGCAGGCCGGTGCGCTGGCGTTGCTGAGCACGGTCGTGGAGGGCAGCAGCCGTATCCCGGCCGAGCCGACGCCGGAGCTGCTCGCCGAGTACGGCCGGGCCACGGCCGCGCTGCGTGGCGTGCCGCTGAACGCGCTCGGCGGGCTGGCGCACAGGATCCGGCCGATCCAGTCGGTGGACTTCGCCGGCGCGCGCCGGAGCCAGGGGGCGAGCGAGCTGCTGACGGCGGCCGAGGAGGCGGTCGTGCGGCGTCCGGTTCCCGAGCGCGACCCGGGGCTGGTCCACGGTGATCTGTGGCTGGGCAACACGCTGTGGGTCGGGGCGCGGCTGAGCGGGTTCGTGGACTGGGACTGCGCCGGGATCGGGGAGGCGGGGTTGGACGTCGCCTCGATACGGCTGGACGCGGCGCTGATGTTCGGCCCGGAGTACGCCGAGGCGGTGCTGGCCGGGTACGTGGCGGCCAGGAAGGGTGAGGCGGTGGAGGATCTGGCGTACTGGGACGTGGTGGCCGCTTTGAGCACGCCGCCGACGATGGCCGAGTTCGCGCCGGTCATCCAGGACCAGGGGCGGCCCGATCTCGATCGGCGCACGCTGGAGGAACGGCGCGACGCGTTCTTGGAGGCGGCGATGGAGCGCTTGCGATAGGGCTTGGGGCAGGGCTTGGAACAGGGCTTGGGGCAGATGACGAAAACGGCCGTGGGCCCCAGCCGTGGGGGGGGGGGGGGGCCCCGCCCCCGAATTTGGCGGGGTGGGGCTGCCGGACACCGCGCCTTCCCCCCGCTAGCCCCCGGTGGGCGCCCGCGCCCGCGGG